>JAKLEJ010000137.1 GCA_022711695.1 Verrucomicrobiota bacterium
GGCGGCGGCATTCAGAACTCTTGGCTTCATGGCATGCATGACGCATCCAGCGGAGGCGACTCGATGGCGATTCCATCCTCACGCCGCAGCATTTCTGCCGGTCATGGCAACCTGGCGGAGAAGAAAGAAGGTCTGGCGAGAAGTCAGGCTCTTCCCGAAAGTGCCCTGCGATGGCTGACAATTGGTTGTGCGATGGCTCCCGACGCTGAATTCCTGAGATCCCCCATACCCCCCGCCGCCCCATTCGAGCGGCGTTGAGATTCTCAGAATTACTCTAACGAAGACTATATGCTCCAAACGCTCCGGGAGCAAGGGTTTTCTCTCTGACTGTCGTGTAGTTTTCAAAAGGCGAAAAATGGGGGCGTGTAGTGAGCAGAAGGAGAGGCGGTCATCGGGGGGGTTGAGAAGAGAACGAGGGGTTGGCGTTTTGGATGAGGCTGGGCGGCCAGGACAGAGTGGTTTCACGAGCAATACCCTTCTCGTGTCTCCCCGAAAGCGAGGTCGGCTCGCCAGCCCCGGCCCCGGACCCTCCGAACGCAACGGAGCGTGCCGCATTTGCCGCCGGAAGGCACGCCCACAGAGGGAAACCGCTAATCTTCGCTAATTGTGCGCTAATAAGATCAGCGTGAGATCAGCGCCGATCAGCGGTTCAAGACTCCGGGCGGAATGGCCGGTTGGCCAGGAGTCAGGGGATTTCGGGCAGGCGGCTAATCCGACGCCCGGCGGGCGGCGCGGCGCGCGGAAGCAGGCCCGGCCTACCGGGCCTGCATGAACTTCTTGCTGACCTGTTCGCCGTTGATCTCGTAGCGCCAACCGGCCAGGACGGTCACAGTGTTGGTGAGGAGTCTGACGCGGCGCTCGTGTTCCATGGTCCCGCCGCCCAAGACCAAAACGCTGGTGGTCTTTCCGCTGGTGTTGCTGGAGAGCACCTTCTCGCTCTCCGAGAATTGCACCGTATCCAGCACCATCCGGCACACCACCTCGTATTGGCCGGGCTTCACGCGGTAATCCCGGTCGGGCTTGACGCTGTGGCCGTCGAAGGTCTTCACCACCGGCTGGTCCGGGAAGGCATCGGGCGCCGCGGCGAACCGCACCAGCGCGAACGGTTCGGAGGCGGAGGGTTGGTTGTCAACGTGCGCGCAACCCGCGAGCGCCAGCGCGGCCACGGCCGGCCAGCGCGCCAACAGGGCGAGAGCGATTCTTCTCATGATTCGTATGAACAGGAAACCCTCCGCAAGGTAACAAGGCGCCTGTGGCCGATGCAAGCCACACGAGCAAACCGGAATCCCAGCCTGACATCACGTTGCCGCTGCAGAGAGGCGCCGCTGCGTCATGCAGAGCGCGGGCGGGGCGCGTCCTCGGTGCGCGCCGCGGTCCGCCGACAACTCTCCGAACGGCGCGCAGAGGACTGCGCGCCCCACCTCAAGCGCGGATTCGGTTTTCCTTGAAGTTGGCCGGCGAGGCGCGCAGCATGTTCGGGTTCACAATGTGTTGCACGGCCGAGGGATGACTTCGAAAGAACGAATGCTGCGGGCGTTGAACCGCGAGAAGCCGGACCGGCTTCCGGTGACGGTTCACCAGTGGCAGCAGTATCACCTGGACAAATACCTCGGCGGCGTGGACGCGCTCGAGGCGTTCCGGGTGTGCGGTTTGGATGCCTCGATTCAACACCTCGAGCCCATGGGCCAGTTCTGGGCGCACGACGGCCCCGGGCTTGTGGCGCACTCGCCCGAATGGGTCGAGGAAATCCGCGTGCTCCGGGACACTCCGGACGACCTGGCGCTGCTCCATGTCATTACCACGCCCGGCGGCCAGCTCACCTACCGGACCGGCGCCAACCGGATGACCACCTGGATCACCGAACACTTGATCAAGAAGCCCGACGACCTCGAACTGATCGAGCGTTACCTGCCCGTGGGCAGGCTGGACAAGAAAGCTGTCGCCGCCGAATACGAGCGGGTGGGCGATGCGGGCATCCTGCGCGGGTTCGTCTGGGGGGACCAGGCCGGATGCTGGCAGCACGCCTGCTGCCTGATGCCGGCCGAGGAACTGATGCTCAAATGCGCGGATGACCCGGCGTGGGTGCACCGGTTGCTTGAGGCCTTGCTGCAACGCAAGCTGCATTTCATCCAGGAATCGCTGACCGGCGCCCGGTTCGACCTGGTGGAGACGGGCGGCGGCGCCGGGAGCGACACGGTGATCTCGCCGGCGTTGCACCGGGAATTCTGCCTGCCCTACGACCGCCAGATGCACGACGCGCTGCACCGGGCGGGGCACCGGGCCGCCTACCACACCTGCGGCGGCATGATGCACATCCTGGAGCTGATTCTCGAAAACGGCGCCGACGCCTCGGAGACGTTGTCGCCCCCGGGCGTGGGCGGCAACATTACCGAGCCCTCGCGGGTGCGGGCGGTGTTCGGCGGGAAGGTGGCGATGATCGGCGGCCTGGACCAGTTTGGGATCCTCGGAACCGGCGCCCCGGAGGACATCGCGCGCGAGGTTCGCAGGCTGTTCGAAGGATTCGGGTCGGAAGACGGCTATATTTGCTCGGCGTCGGACCATTTCTTCGAAGCGCCGGTGAGCAACCTCAAAGTCTTCGCCGAGGCGGGCCGCGAGTGCGTCTATTGACATGACCTCTCGCGAGCGAGTCCGGACAGTTTTCGCGCATGAGGAGCCGGACCACGTTCCATGTTGGTGCGGGGCCTCGCCCGGATTCCTGGCCAAGGCCCAGCGCCAGCTTGGGCTGGAAACCGCCGAACAGGCGCTGGTCCGCTTCGGCGACGATTTTCGGCGGGTGTGGGCGCGGTATGCCGGCCCGCCGGAGCGCAGCCCGGACCAGGGCCTGCCGTCGGGGGCCGCCTGCCGCACGGTTTTCGGCGTCGTGCACAAGGGCTGCGGCTGCGGCATGCCCATCAACCCGCCGCTGGCCGGCGCCTCGCTGGCGGAAATCGAGGCTTACGCCTGGCCCGAGCCGGACTGGATGGACGTCTCGACAGTGCGGCGCCAGGCGCTGGCGTGGCGGGGCGAGCATGCGATCCTGGGCGGCGATTGGTCCCCCTTCTGGCACGACGCCAACGAGGTGGTGGGCATGGAGCGCCTGATGATCCTGATGCGCGAGGACCCGGCGGTGGTGGACGCGGTCATGAGCCGCGCGGCGGATTATTACCTGGAAGTCAACCGCCGGATCTTCGACGCCGCCGCGGACGCGATCGACGTGTTCTTCATCGGGAACGATTTTGGCTCGCAGGCGGGGCCGTTGATCGGCGAGACGGCCTTTCGGCGGTTTGTGCTGCCGCATTTGCGGCGGCTCTGCGGGCTGGGACACGATTACGGGCTCAAGGTGATGATGCACTGTTGCGGCGGGTTTGCGCCCCTGATTCCGGCAATGATCGAAGCCGGGCTGGACGGGTTGCAGGCGCTGCAACCTTCGGCGCGCGGCATGGAGCCGGCCCGGCTCAAGGCCGACTTCGGCGACAAGCTGGTCCTCTGCGGCGGCATCGATTCCCAACACGCGCTGATCGAAGGCAACCCGGCCACCGTGCGCGACATCACCCGCCGCACCCTCGAAATCCTCAAGCCCGGCGGCGGCTACATTTTGTCGGCGAGCCACGATTTTATCCTGGAAGAGACCCCCGTGGAGAACGTCCTGGCGATGTTCGACGCCGGGAAGGAGTTTGGCGTCTACGCGCGCCCGACGGCGCCCCCGGAAACGTCCTCTGCCAAGCCATGAACCTGCATCCGATCGACCTGGGCATCGTGCTGATCTACATGGCGGCCATGGCAGCCGTCGGCTTCTGGGTGCGCGCCCAGGCCACCAAAAAGCTCGATTCCTACTACCTGGCCGACCGGAATGTGCCCTGGTGGATGCTCGGGCTGTCGGGGTGTTCGAGCTACATCGACGTGACCGGCACCATGGCGATGGTTGGCGTGCTGTTCTATCTCGGGCTCAAGTCCATCTGGCTGACACACATCTTCTGGGGCTGGCTGATGATCTGTTTCTACATGGCGTTTCAGGCAAAATACATCCGGCGCTCGGGCGTGATGACCTTTGCCGAATGGAACGAGACCCGGTTCGGGCCGACGCGCGACACCGAGTACGCCCGGCTGGCGGCGGCGATCTTCCTGCTGGCTCTGATGGTGTTCAACCTCATGTACACCGCGGTCGGCACCGGGAAGTTCGTCGAGGCATTCCTGCCGTTCGAACGGTGGCAATCGATCCTGCTGGTGTTCGGCGTCGTGGGCGTCTATGCCATCCTGGGCGGCTTCTTCGGGGTCATCCTGACGGATGTCTTCCAGACGGCGTTGATCGCTGTCGGAGCAGTGATCCTGACGGCGATGGCTTTTCAAATCCAGGGGGATGCCGGCGTGACGGCGCTCAAGCCGGCCGGGTGGAGTTCGCTGGTGCCTGCCTGGTCGCTGTGGGAGGGCTACCAGGCCGCGGCGCCTCAAAGCTACCAGCATTACCAGGCCTTTGGCCCGCTGCTGCTGGCCGGCTTCTTCTGGCTGATCTTCCGGGTGCTGGCGGGGCCGAACGTGTGGGACTTCCAGTTCTTCCTGAGCACGCGCAGTCCGCGGGACGCCTCGCTGGCGGCCGGGGTCTGGACGGTGGGCTACACGCTGCGGTGGT
The DNA here is from genome assembly GCA_022711695.1 of Verrucomicrobiota bacterium. Lineage (GTDB taxonomy): Bacteria > Verrucomicrobiota > Verrucomicrobiia > Limisphaerales > JACRJZ01 > JACRJZ01. The sequence continues at coordinate 4,628 of JAKLEJ010000137.1, forward strand.
TCATCGGGATCGCCTTCATGGTGCTGGGCGTCTTCTATTTCGGCGGGGAGCGGCAGTTTGACGCCGAGCGCGTCATGCCGCTGGTGTTGCGGCGGCTGCCGGTGGGCATGCAGGGCGTGTTCCTGGCGGTGCTGCTGGCCGCGCTCATGTCCACGCTCAGCGCCATGATCAACGTCACCAGCTCGGTGATCCTGAACGATTTTCTGAAGCGCTACCTGGCTCGCGGCCGTCCGGAGAAGCAACTGGTGCGCTGGGGACAAGCCGCCTCGCTGGGGGTCCTCCTGCTGGCGGCGTTTCTGAGCCTGTTCTTCAAGGACGTGGTCTCGGCGTGGGAAACGATGATCTTCGTGGTGGTGACCATGATTCTTGTGCCGGCGACGCTGCGATGGCATTGGTGGCGCTACGGCGCGCGCGCGTTTGTCTGGAGCATGGCGGGCACGGCTCTGGTGATCGTCCTGCAGAAGGTCTTTGCCGGAGGATGGTCGGCCAGCCGCACCCTGGTGTGCGACGTCGCGGCCAGCCTCGTCCTGAGCGTGCTGGCGGGATTCCTGACGCCGCCGGCCCCACTGGAGGTGCTGACGCGCTTTTACTCGAAAGTGCGGCCCTTCGGGTTCTGGGGCCCCGTGCGCGCCGAGGCGGTGCGGCGGGGGCTCGTGCCGCCCAACGACCGCATGCCGCTGCTGGATCTCTGCAACGGCTTCATCACGGTCCTGTTCCAGGGGGCGCTGGCCATCGTGCCGTTCTATCTGCTGCTGAAGCAATGGACCCAGGCGCTGCTTTGGGGAGGCGCCCTGGCGGCGCTGGGGCTCATCCTGTATCGCACCTGGTATCTTAACCTCCCGTCGCGGGACGAGACCTGAACGAACCCGATGCACACTCCGACTGTCCACCTGATCTGCAACGCGCACCTGGACCCCGTCTGGCAATGGCGCTGGGAGGAAGGCTGCGCCGAGACCCTCTCGACGTTCGCCACGGCGGCCGACCTGATCGAGGAGCATCCCACGCTGATCTTCAATCACAACGAGGCGCTGCTCTACGGCTGGGTCAAGCAGCACGACGGGCCGCTGTTTGCCCGCATTCAGTCCCTGGTGAAGGCCGGCCGATGGGTGATTAGCGGCGGCTGGCACCTCCAGCCCGATGTGAACCTCCCGGGCACGGAATCGCTCATCCGGCACATGGCGCTGGGCCGGCGTTTCTTCCAGGAGCATTTTGGGGCCGCGCCGCGGGTGGCCTACAATTTCGATTCCTTCGGGCACAGCGCCGGGCTGCCGCAACTGCTGCGGCAGGCCGGTTTCGAGATGTACCTGCACATGCGGCCGCAGGCCCCGGAACTGGCGCTGCCGGGCGATCTCTACCGGTGGCGCGGCCTGGACGGCACGGAAATCCTCGCGTTGCGCATCGCGGTGGGTCTTTACCACACCGAACGCGACAACATCGAGCAGCGGCTGGAGGAAGGCGCGGCCCTCGCGCTCGAACTCGATCGCGACGTGCCGGTGTTCTGGGGAATCGGCGATCACGGCGGCGGGCCCACCCGCGAAGACCTCCGGCGCATCGACGCGTTCGCGGCGCGGCAGAAGCGCGTCTCGGTGGTCCACAGCTCGCCGGAGCGGCTCTATGAGGCGCTGAAGCCGGCCGCCGAGGGTGCGGCGGTGGTCAGCGGCGACCTCCAGCGGGTCTTCACGGGGTGCTACACCTCGCTGGCCCGGGTGAAACGCCAGGCCGTCAGAAGCCTGGCCTCGCTCACCCAGGTGGAAGCGCTGCGGACCGCTGGCTGGCGCCTGCGGGCGCAACCCTGCCCGGCCGCCGCCCTCGAAGACGCCTGGCGCGATCATCTCTTCAACGACTTCCATGACATCCTGCCCGGCACCTGCATCGAGCCGGCCGAGCAGGATGCCCTGGGGCTTTACGCGCGGGTCAACGACACGGTCCGGCGCCTGCGCCTGGAAGCCGCGACTGCCATGAATGCGGGACCGAAACGGCCCGCTTACATCCCGCTCACCGTGCTGAACGCAAACCCCGCCTGCCGGACCGCGCCGGTGGAAGTCGAGTGCATGCTGGATCTCCGTCCCAAATGGTCGGGGACCTGGCGGCTGCGCTTGTTCGACCTGGAAGGCCGCGAAGCGCCCTGCCAGGAGGAGCAGCCCGAGTCGCTGCTGCCGTTCAACGGATGGCGGCGCAAGATCGTCTTCATGGCCGATCTGCCTGCCTTGGGGGCGCAACGTTACCGGATCGAGATCGAGGAGGGCGACCCCGCGCGCCCGGCGGCGCCCCCCGCCCTGCCCCACCGGTTCGACGACGCGCTCGGGCTCGTGACCTCGCTCGAGCCCGCTCCCGGCGCCCAATGCCTCCGCGGCCCCCTTCTGAAGCCGCTGGTCATCGAGGACGCCGCGGATTCCTGGGGCACGAACCGCCCCGACTATCGAAAGTTGGTTGGAGAATTCGTCTGCGCGCCGGAAAGCGTCATCCGGGTTGCCGCCGGCCCCATTCGCACCGTCACGGAGTCCGTTCACCGGTTCGAGCGGAGCGAGATCGTGTGTCACACCCTCGCGTATGCAAGCTTTCCCGCGCTCGAATTCCGGCTCCGCATCCACTGGCACGAGGAGCGGCGGCGGTTGAAGCTCTCCATTCCAACGCTTTTGAAAGGCGAGTCGGTGCTCTGCGAGACGCCGGGTGGGGCATGGTCCCGGCCGGCCGACGGCCAGGAACATGTCCACCGGCGCTGGCTGATTCTCGAGGGCCAGGTTCAAGGGCGCCCCCTGGCGCTGGGGATCGTGCATGACGGGCTGCATGGCTTCGACGCACTGGATGGCGAACTGCGGCTCTCGGTGTTGCGCGGCGCGGCCTACTGCCATGAACAGGGGTTCCAGATTGCGGACAGGCCCCGCCGGAAGTTCATGGACCAGGGCGTGCATGAGGTTCGCCTGGCCATCGTGGCGGGCGACCCGGAAACCGTGCGCGAGCGGGTGCACGGCCTGGCCGACTGGCTGGCAGCCCCGCCGGCCGCCTATTCCCATCTGCCCCTGGGGGCGGCTCCGGCGCCCGCGCCGGACGCGCTCCAGGACCTCCTCGCCTCTCTTCCCGGAAACATCCATCTGCTGGCGTGCAAGCCCTCCCAGGCCGGCGACGCGGTGGTGGTCCGCTTACAGGAGACCTGCGGGCGCTCCGGCAGTCTTCGAGCGGGCGGTCCCGGAGGCGCCGAGTTCGGTTTCCGGCCGTTCGAGATCAAAACCCTGCGCCTGGCAGACAACGCCCCCTGGCGCGAGGCGGAGCTGATTTCCGAGCGCCCGCTCCAGGGAGACGCGTGACTCCAGGCCGAGGCCGGCTTTTTGTGTCGCCGACGCGGGGGGGTCTGGCATCATCGCCCGCATGCGATCCGCCCTTTGGATTCTCTTGCTGAGCGCAGCATCGGTTCTGAACGCTGCCGATTCCCCGCCGGTGTCGCCGGAGTCGCGCCCGGCCGGACGCGGCGCGCGCGCCCGAGGGCTCGTCCTGGGCGAGGCGCCGACCGCCCCGGCGGATGTCTCCGGGCTTCCGAAAGCCCCGCGCACCCGCGGGGTCACCGGGGGGTTCTCGGTGAACATCCAGTCCCGCGAA
>JAKLEJ010000138.1 GCA_022711695.1 Verrucomicrobiota bacterium
AGTGGGCCGAGGTTCTTCGCGCTCCGCCGACTGAAAGTCGGCGATACGGCAGGTTGGAAAACCTGCGCTACGATCTGCCGCCAGCACGAGCTCGATGCAGCCCCGGCGCGGCTTCGGCCTTGCCCGTTTTCGCTGTTGCGGCAGCGTCTTGTGCGCTAGAGTGGCGCGGTTGCGGCAAAAGCGTCACCATGGACAAGTTGCTCGTGATCGATGACGAGGCGGATGTGCTTTACTCCTTCCGCCGGATACTGAGTTCGGCCGAACTCGAGATCGCCACCGCCTCCAGCGGCGAGGAGGCCCTCAAGGCGATCCCTCGCCTGCGGCCCGACCTCGTGATCCTGGACGTCCGCATGGGGGGCATCAGCGGGCTGGAGACCTTGCGGCGGCTGCGGCAGATGGACGCGCGGCTGCCGGTGATCCTGATGACCGCTTACGGGACAACGCAGACGGCGATCGAGGCCATGAAACTCGGGGCCTACGATTACGTGCTCAAGCCGTTCGATGTGCCCCGGCTCAAGCAGACCATTCACGAGGCTCTGCGGGCGTCCCGCGCCATGCGGCAGGTGGTGTCCTACGAGCCCCTGCTCGAGTCCGAGGATTACGCCCTGGGCATCGTGGGCCGTTCCGAGGCCATGCAGAACGTCTTCAAGCTGATCGGCCAACTGGCCGCCTCGGACGCCACCGCCCTCATCACCGGCGAAAGCGGCACCGGCAAGGAACTGGCGGCCCGGGCCATCTACCACCACAGCGCCCGCGCCGCCCAGCCCTTCCTGGCCATCAACTGCGCCGCCATTCCCGAGAATCTCCTCGAAAGCGAGCTGTTCGGCCACGAAAAGGCCGCCTTCACCGGGGCGGCCACCCAGCGGATCGGCAAATTCGAGCAGTGCAATAACGGCACGCTGTTTCTCGATGAGATCGGCGACATGTCCCTTGCCACCCAAACCAAGATTCTGCGGGTCTTGCAGTCGGGAACCTTCGAGCGGGTGGGCGGCAACCAGACCCTCACGGCCAACGTGCGGGTGATCGCCGCCACCAACAAACCCCTTGAACAAGCCGTCGCGGCCAGGCAATTCCGTGAGGACCTCTTTTACCGCCTCAATGTCGTCCGCGTCCATCTGCCCCCGTTGCGCGAGCGCCGGTCCGACATTCCGCTTCTGGTGAACTATTTCCTCCGGAAGATGGCCGAGAAGCGCGGCGAGCCGCCCAAGTCCATCGCTCCCGAGGCGCTGGCGGCGTTGGAGCGCTTTTCCTGGCCTGGCAACGTGCGCGAGTTGGAGAACGCCATCCAGCGCGCGCTGGTGGTGGCCAAGGGCAACGTCCTGCTCCCGGCGGATTTCCCGGCCGGGATCGTGGCGGCCCCGCCTGTGGCGGCGGGGACGCCCGTCGCCCTCCCGCTGGGCAAGGCGCCCCCTCCGCCCTCCGCCGCGGGCCCGCCCTCGGGCGTTCCCGCTGACGCCGCCGAGTCCGACATCGCCGCGTTGGGGCAGGCCCTGTTTCGCTGGGCGCGTCAGGATCCGCGGCGCCAGGCGCTTCCGGCGGTCGAGCGCGAACTGGTGGTCCAGGCGTTGAACGAAACGCAAGGCAACCAGGTGCGCGCAGCCCGCCTCCTGGGCATCACCCGCGCCACGCTTCGCAAGCGCATCGAGAAGTTCAAAATCCGGCAGGAAGTCTCCGTCCGCTAGCCCGTCCGGCCCAGTTCGCGAGTGTATCGGGCATTGGCGCCGACCTCGTCAAAACGCCAGGGAAACATGCCCACGATGAGCCCGTCCGCCGGTTTGATTCGATCGAAGGCAAATTGGAAGGCCGCGCGCACAGTTTCCTGGGTGGCGCACAGCCGTCCCGCGCCCAGAATCTTAAACCCCAGGCACGGCTGCTTGATCTGCCGCATCAACTCGGTCATGACCTTCGGATCGTCCTTGTAGAAGGGATAGGACAGTTCGAGCGTCGGCAGGGGTGCGTCCTGCTGCGCGGTCTTGCGAGTCAGGAAGTGGAAGCAGGTCATGAAGAAATCCACTTCCCAGCCGGCGTCGGCGATGCGCCGGATGCAGTCGGGGTTATGGGCGGAAACCCCGGCCAGCACGCCGCCGTCGTGCGCCGCCTTCACGAAGTCATGCACGAGATCGGCCTTGCCTTCGGCGAAGAGCCGGTCCGTCACGCCGCCGTGATGGACCATGGCGATCGGCTGGGTCTGCGCGAGGGTCTGCCGGAGCGTTTCCCGCTGCGCATGAAGCCCGATGTACTGCAGCTTGCTGCCGCGTTCCCTCAGCAGGCGCTGACAGCGGCTGGTGTGGTCGGCGTCCGAGAACTGGTGGGTGTCGATTCCGGCTTGCTCGCAGTCCTCCAGGAACTTCACGGTGCGTTCCACGGTGAAGTAATCCTTCATTTGCCGGTCGGTGTGCGGTCCCAGGTAGGAGTAGCCATGGATGGGATTGGAGCCCGCCACCAGGCGGCTGAGCCGATGGCGCCCCAACTGGATCGCAGGCAGCGGCCCTGCCGGCCGCGGCTCCTCGGCGGCGCCAGCGCGTTGGCTCTCGCCCAGCGCCGCGGCGGCGGCCAGGCCGGCCAATTGCCCCAGGAACTGCCGACGGGAACCCGCCCTACCGGGGCGTGTCGCCGCTTCGCCGCCGTCTCCAGGCCGATCCGCGGCCGACACCTGACCATCGGTTGCCTGCCGGGAAGCCGACCCCACCTGCCCGTCCGTCCGGAGGAGCGCTGTGTTTCGATTCATAGGCCGAGGGCAGGCAGTGTAGCCGGGCGCTCCGGGCAGTCAAGGAAAGCGCAGCCCATCGGGGGCAGGCCTTCCGCCGCCGCGGCTTGGGCTTGACGGCGGGCGGGGGCTCCCCAAGACTGCGCGCATATTAGGGTGCGGCATGACCAAGATCCTTGCGACAACTTTTGGCGCGGCTCTCCTCCTCTTCGGCGCGGCGGCCTTCGTCTCCCCAGCGCTGTTGGGCGCGCACACCAGTCCTTTGGCAGGGCTGATTCACCTGGTGCTGGGTGCGGCGGCGGTGTGGTGCGCGCAAAAAGGGGGGCCTTCGGCCCAGTTCTGGGGGACCCTTGCGGTGGCGGCGTTCTACCTGCTTTGGGGAGTGGCGGGCTGGGCCTTGGGCCGGCCGTCTGAGTCCACCCTTCAGACCATGCCGCCGGATCTGCGGTTGCTGGTGCTGGTCCCTGGCTATATCGAGTCGGGCCGCAGCGACCACATGTTTCATCTGTTCGTAGGCGTCGGGCTGGGGATTTCGGCCCTGGTCTCGATGTCCGAGACCCCGTTCCGGCTTCGAAAGTAGCCATGGCGCTCCACTCGATCAACCCGGCAACCGGCGAGCCGCTGCGGACCTACCCGGAGCATGGGGGCCCCGAGGCGGCCCGACTCCTCGCGGAAGCCGCCGAGGCCTTCCAGCATTGGCGCGCGGTCTCTTTTCCGGAGCGGGCTGCCACGCTCCGCGCCGCCGCGGCGGTCTTGCGGCGTCGGCGCGAAGCCTGCGCGCGTTTGATGACCGAGGAAATGGGCAAGCCCCTGGCGCAGGCCCGGGCGGAGGCGGAGAAATGCGCCCTCTGCTGCGACCACTTCGCGGAGCGCGCCGAGGAATACTTGCGGCGCGAGACCGTGCCCGGCGATGCGGGGACCGGTTATGTGCTCTTTCAGCCGCTGGGGGTGGTGCTGGCGGTGATGCCTTGGAATTTTCCCTTCTGGCAGGTGTTTCGGGCGGCCGCTCCCGCGATCATGGCCGGCAATGCCGTCGTCCTCAAGCATGCCTCGAATGTCTCCGGGTGCGCTGTTGCCTGCGAGGAGGTGTTCCGCGAGGCGGGGCTTCCCGCGGGCGTGTTCCGGACGGTGCTGGCGGGATCGGCGCGGGTGAAGGAGTTGATCGCGAGCCCCCATGTGATGGCGGTGACGGTGACCGGCAGCACCGCCGCCGGGGCGGCGGTGGCCGCCCAGGCGGGGGCGCTGATCAAGAAGACTGTCCTCGAGTTGGGCGGCAGCGATCCCTATCTCATCCTGGGCGATGCGGACCTGCCCGCGGCCGTCGAGACCTGCGTGACGGCGCGCCTGATCAACAGCGGACAAAGCTGCATTGCCGCCAAGCGGTTCATTGTAGTCGAGGAACTGCGGGAGGCCTTCGAGACCCTGTTTGTCCGCCGCATGCTCGAACAGAAGATGGGCAACCCGCTGGAGGAGGACACACGGGTGGGGCCGCTGGCTCGGCCGGATTTGCGGGATGAATTGCACCAGCAGGTGCGGCGGAGCGTGGCGCAGGGCGCGCGGCTCTTGTGCGGCGGCGAAATCCCCTCCGGGCCCGGCGCGTTTTATCCGCCCACCGTGCTGAGCGGGGTCACCCGGGGCATGAGCGCGTTCGACGAGGAGACCTTCGGCCCGGTGGCGGCGATCGTTGCCGCCCGGGATGAAGCCGAGGCCGTCGCGCTGGCCAACGCCAGCCCTTTCGGATTGGGCGGGGCCGTCTTTACCCGTGATCGGGAGCGGGGCGAGCGGGTGGCGGCCCAAATCGAGGCGGGGTGCGTGTTCGTCAATGACTTCGTGCGCTCCGATCCGCGGCTGCCTTTCGGCGGCGTGAAGCTGTCCGGCTACGGACGCGAGTTGGCCGCCTTCGGCATTCGCGAGTTCGTGAACGTGAAGACGGTCTGGGTGAGGAATTCGGGCTAACCCGGACGGCCTTGGAATCGACCGGGATCAGAAGTTGATGCCGGCCTCGCGGATCTTCTCATCCACCGCCCACAGGTTCACAGGGTCGAAGGTGCGCGCGAAGCGATAGAACCGGGCGCTGCCATCGGCGAAAGTATAGACCGATCCGCCATTGCGGGACTCGCGCCGTGTGCCGCCCTTCATGTGGCGCGCCTGGTCGATCTGGCTCAGGTCATCGTAGTTGTAGGTGTCCATGTAGAAGTGCCCGTTCTCCGGTTTGCTGCCTTCCTTCTCGCCGAACACGACCGTTTCCGAGGCGTGTTTGATGGCGCCCTCGGGAATGCCGTTGGATTGAGTCACCGCCTGGAAGTAATCGTTAAAGCCGTTGATGATGTAGCTCCGGGGCGCGTTGTCGGCCGGCTTGCTGCCTCCGAAGGTGGAAGGGTTCGGCACGTCGCTGGGGCACCGGAGCAGGCGCAAATCCTGGTAGCCATCCTGGAGGGCGGTGGTCCAGCGGAGGTTGCCGCGCACCGGGAAGATGCCGTTGTTGTCATCGGCGTACATCATCAGCGACAGCCCCAACTGCTTTTGGTTGTTGGTGCAGGAGATCTTTCGGGCGGTTTCCTTGGCCTGGGCCAGCGCGGGCAGCAGCATCCCAGCCAGGATGGCGATGATCGCGATCACCACCAGCAGTTCAATCAGGGTGAACGCCTCCCTTTCGCCTCGGGGCGCGCTTCCGCTGTTGCCTTTCGTCCGGTCCATACGCTTCTGTTAGACGCTCTTAACCTTGGTATGGGTTACAGCGAAGCTTGGACCCGGAACAACCTGCGGGATTCGACGGAAACGGCGCGCGCGCTGGAAGCCCGGCCGTCAGACCCAGGCGGCCACGCTCACGCGGCGGGCGGCGGCGGCCTTCTCGAACTCGGCCTTGTCGAGGAGGAGGGTCTTGCCGGCCTCGAAGACCAGGGCGGCGATGCCCGAGGCGGCGCAGGTTTCCAGGGTCTGCGGCCCCAGGCAGGGAATGTCGAACCGCATGTCGTGCTTCTCCCGGGCCACCTTGACGGCCAGGGCGCCACCCTCCTTGCCGGCCAACTCGCCGCCGCGCGCCAGGCAGCGGTCCGTCCCTTCGAAACCTTCCACGGCCAGAACCGTGCCTTTCTTCACCACCACGATCTGCCCGATCTCCAGGCGCGAGATTTCCTTGGCGATGCGAAATCCGAAGGCGGCGTCGGCCTCCTGCGCGGCGCTCAGGCGGGGGCCGACGCGGAACGGGAGCCCCGGCATCAGGGGTTGCAGCCAGGGAGTGGCTTCGATCAGCTCCACGCCGTCCTTCTTCAACTCGTCGGCAATGGCGCCGAAGAGGGTGTGGGCGTTCTTCTCCTTCAGGCGCAGAAGCAGCCCCATGGCCCGCAGGTCCGGGCGAATGTCATAGAGGTTCTTGGGCGCAATCTGGCCGGCCATGACACACTGCTTCACGCCCTCGGCAGTGAACGCGGCGATCATCCTGGAGAGCTGGCCCACTTTGACCCAGGTGATGCGGTCCACCAGCGAGGCCAGCGCGGGATCGGTCTCGTTGTCGAAGGCCACGGCCACCAACCGCTGCACGCCCTGGGCGCGCGCCTGGCGGGCCAGTTCCAGCGGCAGCGACCGGTTTCCGGCGATGATGCCGAGGGTCTTGACGGAAGCGCTCATACAGAAAGAACTGCCGCCTCTACGGTTTGGCGGCCGATACCCGGATCAACACGCCCCCGTGCCGGGGGACCTTGGCGGCGAATTGCTCTTCGAACGCCCCGAGATCTTTCTGCCGCCACAGGTCGCGCACGGATTGCCTTCCGGACAAGCCGCATTGCGCCCAGCGGGCGGTGACGTTTGCCTCGAACTCGCTTTGATTGAAGAGCCCGATGGCTTTGCCGCCGTCCTCGAGCTCCTTGACCATGAGGAAGGTGTCCTCGTCGAGCGTGACCACGCTGGCGCAGCGGCCCAGCGGGTCCTGATCCACGTCGATGACCTCGGGGTTGCAGAGGACGTTGACGGTGAACGCATCGAGTTTGCCCATGTCGCCGCTGTAGAAGAGCGGGGAGGCCATCAGGCACCAGAGGGACATGAAGGCGTATTGCTCGCTGGGGGTGAGAGGGCAGGGCTTGGGCTGCCCCATGCCATGGGCCGCGCCGATGTAACCGATCTGGATGTAGTCGGGATCGTTCCATGCGCCGGGCTTGGAGTAGGCCGCGTGCTTCGCGTTGGCCAGCGCCACCGGAAAGATGCGGTCCAGTTCGAATCCAAGGTCCCCCGCGGTCCGCCAGCAATGCCCGCCCACTTCGGCCCCCCATTTCCACACCTCGCCCATGCCGTATTGGCAGAGGTTGAGAACGATGTCGCGCTTCTGGCGCTTAAGAATGTCGCCCATCTGCCGGTAGGGCTTCTGCAACTTCTCCAACTCCGTGCCGGTTTCCTTCCTGGCCACCCCGCCGTAGGAGCACCAGTCGTGCTTGAGGAAGTCGAAGCCCCATTCGGCAAACTGGCGGGCGTCCTGCTCCTCGTGCTGGTAGGTCCCGGCAAAGCCGGCGCAGGTGAAGGGCCCGGGCGAGGTGTAGATGCCCGCCTTCAGCCCCTTGGAGTGGATGTAATCGGTCATGGCCTTCATGTCCGGAAAATGCCGGTTGGGCACGATGTTGCCCTGGGGGTCGCGCAGCGGGCCCACCCGCATGGGGTCGCCGTGCTTGGGCGCGTTCATCCAGCAGTCGTCGATGCTCACGTACTGGTAGCCGACGTCGGCCATGGAACTGCTGACCATCACGTCCGCCGCCTCCCGCATGAGCTTGTCGGTGATTCGGTCATAATGAGTGTACCAGTGATTCCATCCCATGGGCGGTGTGAGCGCCAGGGTGTCGCCCGCCACAATGCGGAGCGCTCGCTCGGCCTGGCCATGCCCGTTCGTGGCCCGGAGGGTGACCTTGTATTCGCCTCGGGCGGGTGTGACGCCGGAAACGATGCCGGTAGCCGCGTCCAACGTCAGCCCGTCTGGCAGCCCCTCGGCCGCAAACTGCATCGGCCGCGCCCCCGTGGCGGGGATGCGGAACAGGAAGGGATTGCCCGGGCGCGCCCCGTGAACGCGCGGCCCGTTGATGCGCGGAGCCGGACCCGGTTTGGGGGTGAGGATGGCCGCTTCCTCCTTGGGCACGGGGCGGTCAATGGCCTGCGGCTTGGCGCCGCTGACGGTGAAGACGGCCTCCGCCCAGTCCGCATGGTCGTAGTCCACGCCATTGCCGCCCGAGCCCACCATCAGAACCAGGGTTTCGACGCCCCGCAGGTCCACGTCCACTTCCCGCGCAGGTTGGCCCGGCTTCATTACCTCCGATTCCCACAGTTTCCTGCCATCGCCCACGATCTTGAAGGTCACCGACCCCGGCCCGCCGGCGGAATCGTCCACCCCCACGAAGCAGCGGAAGCGGTCCGAGCCGCGGGCCAGGTGGATCCAGAGGGTGCTGTTGGCGTGCGTGCCCACGCCGGTCTGAAAGGCGCGCCCGCCGATCGCCAGCGGCTTTTCGCGGATGGAGCGGTTAATCTGGGGCTC
>JAKLEJ010000139.1 GCA_022711695.1 Verrucomicrobiota bacterium
CAACCGGGTGGAACGGGTGACGGATGCGCGTCCGCCAGCCCCGGCGCGCTTTTACCGCCTGCTGACCCCGGCCCAGCCGTAGCCGGCCCCGGGCAGCGCTGTTGTTGAGGCGATGCTGCCAGAATTCGTCCAGGCGCCTGCTGCTGTGGATGCACCGGAGGGCCAGGATATTGTCGGCGCCCGCCTGGGACCAAAACAGGTGATTGGCTGCGGTCGTGCTTGTCAAAACCCCTGGCGCCTGCTCCACTAAGCGTCAGTTCAGTCTGCTCCAACCGTTCGTTGGAGGCTGCGCACAATGACCGAGCACCGGCACAGAATCGTTATCACCGGGATGGGTGTCATCTCCCCGGTCGGACACGACAACCGAGAGACGTTCGATCACCTCCTCGCGGGGCGATCGGGCGTGGGTCCCATTACCCAGTTCGATCCGGCGCGTCTGCCGACGCGAATCGCGGCCGAAGTGAAGGACTTCCGGGCGTCGGACTACATGGATCGGAAGGCGGCGCGCCGCATTGGCCGCTATGCCCATTTTTCGATTGCCGCGGTCGGTGAAGCCATCCGTGAGGCCGGCCTCAACCTGCAGCAAGTGGACCCATCCCGGATCGCCACCCTGGTCGCCTCTGCCATTGCCGATTTCCCATTTCTCGAGTCGCAAATGCTGCACCTGTTTCGCAAAGGCCCGGGCGGGACCAACCCCTTTGCGGTGCCGCGGATCAGCACAAGCATGGCATCGGGCAACGTGGCGCTCCACTATGGATTGACTGGCCCGGGATTCGGCGTGTCCTCAGCCTGCGCCACAGGCAGCCACGCCCTCGCCATCGCCTGGATGATGCTCCGCGCTGGATTCGCCGACGTGGCCATCGCGGGGGGGGCGGAGTCCGCGATCACCGAAGCGTACCTCGATTCTTTCTGCGTGCTCCGAGCGCTCTCGACCCGCAACGATCAACCCGAAAAGGCCAGCCGGCCGTTCGACCGCGCCCGGGACGGGTTCGTGATGGCCGAAGGCGCCGCGGTCCTCGTGCTGGAGACGCTGGAGCACGCCCGACAGCGCGCGGCGAACATCCTGGCCGAACTGGCCGGAATCGGCATGTCGTGCGATGCCTATCACATCACCGCCGCTCATCCGGACGGGCGGGGCGCATCGCAGGCCATGAATCAAGCCCTGCGATCCGCAGCGATGGAGCCCGGGCAGATCGACTACATCAGCGCCCATGGGACGGCCACGGAAGTCAACGATCCGATCGAAACGCAGGCGATTAAGACCACGTTCGGAGATCGGGCGCGCTCCATTCCGATCAGTTCGATCAAGTCCATGGTCGGCCATGGCATCGCCACGGCGGGCGCTTTGGGCGCGGCCACCTGCGTCAACGTGATCAACCGGGGAATGATTCCGCCCACGATCAACCTGGAGCATCCCGATCCGAGGTGCGATCTCGATTACGTGCCCAACCAGGCGCGCCGCCAGACCGTCCGGGCGGCCATGTCCAACTCGTTCGCGTTCGGCGGGCAAAACTGCGTTCTGATCCTCAAACGCTACGAGGAGCCCGCCAAGGAGGAGAGATCCGCAGGGAGTGAGGAACCGCGTTAGGTCGAACCTGCGGCAGGGCGCCGGTGTTAGTCAGGTTGGAACCCCGTTCTATCGGGTCGTTTTTGCCCTTTAGAAACAGAGGTCTGATCTGAGGTCTGAGCGGCCAGCCCATAGACCAATCGCCAGGAACCAGGTGTATCACGGCCTGGCCGCGGGCTCACAACCGCGCATCCGGCCTTCGGTCCCCCTCTCCCCACCCGACGGAGAGAAGGAGGGAAGGCGAGCGTCCTCGCGAGCCCAAATTCAACCCAGGCTCCCATGGTCTTGCGAGGCCACGGGCCCTTCGCCGGGCTTGACGCCCGGGGGCGCTGCTGCAAGCGTTGCCCCTCCCGCAAGGGACACGGTGTCCGGCACATTGATCGAGACGATTGAGCGTTCTCCCGCTGTGCAGAGGCTGCTACAGCGCCTGGAGAAAGGGGGAGCATTGTCTCTGAGGAGTGTTTGCCAACCGGCCCAGGCATTCCTGACCGCGCTGCTCTGGCGGGAGCTGGCTGGCAGGCCGGTGGTCCTGATCCATCCGGGGCTCAAGCCCCAGGAAGTCGCTCAGCAGGATCTGGAGACCTGGCTGGGACGCCAAACGCCAGCCGACCCCGCCACGCCCACACGACTGTTATTCTTTCCGGATTGGGAGGTGCTGCCGCACGAGTCGCGGCTGCCGCATGCGGATGTGCTGAGCGAAAGGCTGGGGACGTTGATCGCCTTGACGGCACGCCACTCGACCGATGCCCTGCCCTGCCCCATTATCAACACGTCGGTGATTGCCCTCCTCCAAAAGACATTCGCGCCGGGCCATCTGCAAACCCGCATCCGGACACTTTCCCGAGGCATGCGGCTAAATCCGCTGGACCTGGTGGAATGGCTCGAGGACCAGGGCTACGAGTCCGAGACCCGGATCAGCAAGAAGGGCGAGATGGCCATGCGCGGCGGCATTGTGGATGTCTTTCCGCTGCCCAGCCCCTGGCCGGTGCGCCTGGAATTCTTCGGAGACGAGCTTGAGTCGCTGCGCTCGTTCGACCCGGTCAGCCAGGTGTCTCGGGAGGAAATCCAGTCGGTGACGCTGCCGCCGGCCGGCGAGCTCGGTCTTTTGCGGGCAGCCCTGCACCGAGGCGGGAGCGGGGCCGGCGGGCCAATCGAGGGCACGCTGCTGGATTACCTGCCGGCAAACGCGGCCTTCATCGTCTCGGAGCCTGAGGCCGTCGATGAACAGGCGGCTCACTACCTGGAGCAATGCCCGCCCGGCGAACCGCTCTGCGCGAACTGGGATGAACTCCGACAACGCATCGCCGGCACGAGCCACATGCTCCTGCAACTGTCTGAGGAGCCATCAGCGACACCGGGGGACCCTCCGGGGGAGGAGTTTCTCTTCCTCCCTTCTCTGGAGGCGTTTCGTCCGGTGGCCGAGAAGGCGCCAGACCCGGTGGTCGCCGAGGAGCAGCGCCGCGAATTCTTCAGCCAGATGCACCGCTGGCTGCGGCAGGGCCTGCAGGCGCGGGTGTTCTGCAACAACGAGGGGGAGCGCCAGCGCTTCGCCGAGATCTGGAACGAGTACGGCCTGGGCCGCGCCGGGACGGACGCGCAGGCGGCGGAGCCAGCGAGCTTGGACGGCGCACACGGGAGCGGCGCTCTGCGCCTGGAGCTCGGAACCGTGTCGCGCGGCTTCCTCTTCGAGGAGGCCGCTCTGGTGGTCATCACCGATGCCGAGGTGTTCGGCCGCTATCGCGTGGCCCGTCCGCGGCGGCTGAAATCGCCGCATGCCGCGGCGCTGCGCTCCTCGCTGGACATCGATTTCAGCGACCTGGAGGAGGGCGATTACGTGGTTCACCTCGAACACGGGATCGGGCGCTACCTGGGCTTGCAGCCGATGCCCGGCGGCGCGGCGCGCGACGGCCAGAAGCAGGAAGAGTGCCTCGTGCTCGAGTATGCCCCGCGCGAACCCGAGCAGCCCCCGCCCCGCCTCTACGTGCCTGTCACCGAGGCGCATTTGATCAGCAAGTATGTCGGGGCCGGCAAGGCGCGTCCGCCGCTGAACACCCTGGGCGGAGGACGATGGGCCCGGACCAAGGCCCAGGCGCTGCGCGCGGTGCGGGACCTGGCGGGGGAGATGCTGGCGATTCAAGCGGCCCGAGCCTCGCAGCCCGGCCACACCTTTTCGCCCGACACCGCCTGGCAGCGCGAATTCGAAGGGGCCTTCCTCTACGAGGAGACGCCCGATCAGCTTCGCGCGATCCAGCAGACCAAGGCGGACATGGAACGGCCCAAGCCGATGGACCGGCTGATCTGCGGGGACGTGGGGTTCGGCAAGACGGAGGTGGCCATCCGGGCGGCCTTCAAGGCGGTGATGGAGGGCCGGCAGGTGGCGGTGCTGGTCCCAACCACGGTGCTGGCGCAGCAGCATTGGAACACATTCCGCGAACGCATGGCCGACTACCCCATCCGCGTGGCCCTGCTGTCGCGGTTTCTCTCGCGGCGGGCCCAACAGAAAACGATCGCGGATCTGGCGGCCGGCTCGGCGGACATTGTGATCGGCACACACCGTCTGCTGCAGCGGGACATCTCGTTCAAGAACCTCGGGCTGGTGGTGATCGACGAGGAGCAGCGCTTCGGGGTCACGCACAAGGAACGGTTCAAGCAGCTTCGCCACCTGGTCGATGTGCTGACCCTCAGCGCCACCCCCATCCCCCGCACCCTCTACCTGGCGCTGACCGGGGCGCGGGACATGAGCACCATCCAGACTCCGCCGCACGACCGCCTGCCGGTCGAGACGATCGTCACCCCTTACGACGAGCGGATCATCCGCGACGCGATCCTGCGGGAACTGGCCCGCGGCGGGCAGGTCTTCTTCCTGCACAATCGCGTGGCCACGATCGAGGCGGTGGCCGACCGGTTGCGCGCCCTCGTGCCCGACGCCCGGTTGGTGGTCGGCCACGGCCAGATGCACGGCGACGAACTGGAGCAAATCATGACCCGGTTCGTGAACGGGGAGGCCAACGTGCTGCTCTCGACCACCATCATCGAGAGCGGCCTGGACATCCCCAACGCCAACACCATCATCATCGACCGCGCCGACCGCTTCGGGCTGAGCGATCTTTACCAGTTGCGCGGGCGGGTGGGCCGCTACAAGCACCAGGCCTACGCCTACCTGGTCATTCCCCGGCACGCCCGGCTGCTCACCGATGCCCGCAAACGCATCGGGGCTCTCAAGCAATACTCGACCCTCGGCAGCGGCTTCAAGATCGCCATGCGCGATCTCGAGATCCGCGGCGCCGGCAACCTGCTCGGCGCCGAGCAAAGCGGCCACATCACCGCCGTCGGATTCGATCTCTACTGCCAGTTGCTCAAGCAGAGCGTGGCCCACCTCAAAGGCGAGCGTCTCAAGCCTCTCGTGCACGTGGCCGTGAACCTGGACTTTCTTTCAGGCAGCCGGGCGGAGGCTTCGCGGTCACCCACAAAGAACGCCCGCCCCCGGGAGCGGGAATCGACGCCCGCCGAAGATCGTCAGCGCATCCAGGTTCCGCGCGAGACCTGGGCCTATGTCGAAAGCAGCGTCTCGAATCCGGCGCCCGATGAAACGCCCGCGGCGCCGGCGCAACGGGCGGCGGCCACCCTGCCCCGCGATTACATCCCCGAGCCGGTGGACCGCATCGAGGTGTACCGAAGGCTGGCCCAGGTCACGGGCTCGGAGGAACTCAAGGCCTTGCAGGCTGAACTGCGCGACCGCTATGGCCCCTTGCCGCAGGCGGCCGAGCTGCTGCTTCAGGTGACCGAGCTCAAACTGGCGGCGGCCAGCCGCAATGTCACCGCCATCGAGACCCGCGGGGACAAGCTCATGCTCACCCGCAACCGCGATTTCGTGACCCTGGACGGAAAATTCCCCCGGCTGACCAAGCCCCAGCCCAAGGCGCGCCTGAACGAGATCCGCAAGCTCCTCCAGGCGCTTTAGGAGCGCCGCAGGCAGTCGCCGCACCGGTATGAACCGGGCGCCGGGGCTGGCGCACTCAGCCCACCTTGTAGCCGATCTTGCGGAGAAATTCCTTGCGCCAGGCGATGTCCTCCTCGCCTTCAACCCCTTTGGGCGACGCGCCGTCCACCACCCCCGCAATGCCCCGGCCCTGGTTAGTCTCCACCACCAGGACCTGCGTCGGGTTGGCCGTCGCGCAAAAAATCCGGCACACCTCGGGGACCATCTTGAGCGCGTTGAGAACATTGATGGGATAGAATCCCTCGCCCAGGAAAACAATGAAACTGTGCCCGGCGCCAATGGCCTGGGCGTTGCGCCTGGCCAGGTCCGTCATGGCTGGGTCCGTGCCCGACCATCGGACCAGGCACTTGCCGGAGGCTTCGCAGAAGGCCAGCCCGAACTTGATGCCCGGCACGGCGGCCACCAGGGTCTCGTGAATGTCCTCCACGGATTTGATGAAATGCGTCTGACCGAGAATGAAATTGACGGGCTCCGGCTTCTCGACCGGAACGAGGGTCATGCGGGTTTCCATAGCGGGGACACCGTCGCGCACGGGCCGCCGGCGGTCAAGCCTCGGAAACCGACCCTCGATCCGCCCGTCCCCTGCCCCGCCCTGATCCACCCCAGGTGACCTCGAACGCGCAGGCGCTCGCCAGCGCTCGGCCGGAGCCGCGCACAGCGGTGACGGAGCACCGCCCTCCAGGGTTGACGGCTCGGCAGGAGCCTTGGCTACCGCCCACGCGCGATGCGGATGTATTGGAGGGCTGCGCTCCGTCGCAGCCGGCTGGCCACCGCCCCCGCACGCAGGCTGACGGACGTTCTTCTTACGCGCGCCAGCGTCTTGGAGTGCGGCCGCGCCAGCGGCGCTTTGGGATGGGTGAGGGGGAAGACTGGACGGCCAAAGGCCACCCGCTGGCCACGTGGAAACAGCACGCCCCGCAAAGCGGCGCATAAGTGCCGCACTCCAAAACCTGGCGGACCCATTGCAGGCCGCGTCCGGTGGACGGTTGAGTTTGGGCTCGCGAGGACGCTCGCCCTCCCGGCTCGGCAGGGTGACGCTCCCGCAGAACGGTCGGGACGGGGCCGGTTTGAGTTGTCGGCCAGAGGCCGCCGCGCTAACTTCCCGCGGTCATGAAACTGTTGCGAAGCGTGGCGCTGCTCTGCCTGGGACTGGCCGGCGTTCCGGCTGGCGGAGCGCAAGACGCCGCCGTCCCGAACATCCTCTTCGTCCTGAGCGACGATCACCGCCACGATTTTCTCGGTTTCATGCCGGAGGCGCCGGCGTTCCTGGAGACGCCCCACCTGGACCGGCTGGCGCGCGAGGGGGCGCACCTGCGCAACGCATTTGTGAGCACCTCGCTCTGTTCCCCCAGCCGCGCCTCGATTCTGACCGGCCAATACATGCACCGGCACCGGGTGGCCGACAACCAGCGCCCGGAGCCGGAGGGCATCCGCTTCTTTCCCGAGTACCTTCAGGCGGCGGGCTACGAGACGGCGTTCTTCGGCAAGTGGCACATGGGGCATGACAGCGACGAGCCCAGGAAGGGCTTCACGCATTGGGCGGGCTTTCGCGGGCAGGGCGAGTACTTTGACCCGACGCTGAACATCAACGGCAGCCGCCGTGCGTTCAAGGGTTACAGCACCGATGTGCTGACCAGCCAGGCGATCGCCTGGCTGCGGCAGCCGCGCCAGAAGCCGTTCTTCCTCTACCTGTCCTTCAAGGCCCCGCACTTTCCGTTCGAACCCGCGCCGCGGCACCGGGGCCGCTACGAGTCGGCCCCGGTCCGCTATCCCGCCACCATGGCCAACACCGAGGAGAACTACGACGGCCAGCCGCGCTGGGTGCGCGAGCGGCGCTACGGCATCCATGGCGTCGATCACATGCAGACCGGCCAATTCGACAACGATCCCGTGCCCTCCTTCGAGAACCTCTTCCGGCGCTACGCGGAAACGGTGCATTCGATCGACGAAAACGTGGGTCAGCTCCTGGGATGCCTGGAGGAAACCGGGCTCTCGAAAGCCACGCTGGTGGTGTATATGGGAGACAACGGATTCGCCCTGGGCGAGCATGGCTTCTATGACAAGCGCGATGCCTACGAGGCGAGCATCCGCGTGCCGCTGCTGGCCTGGGCGCCCGGAAGGATCCGGGCTGGCACGGTCGTCACCCAGATGGTTCAGAACATCGACATCGCTCCCAGCCTGCTGGAGGCGGCGGGCGTCCCCCTGCCGGCGGCGGCTCCGCGGATGGACGGCCGGTCGTTCTGGCCGTTGCTCCAGGGCCGCGCGGCGCCCTGGCGCGACCATTTGCTCTACGAGTACTATTGGGAGTGGAACTTCCCAGCCACGCCGACCCTCCTGGCGCTGCGCACCGAGCGATTCAAGTACATCCACAACCATGGGGTCTGGGATCGGGATGCGTTCTACGACCTGGGAACCGATCCGCTGGAAAGGCACAACCTGATCCACGTGCCCGCCTTCCAGGAGCAGATCCGGGCCTGCCAGAAGACGCTCTTCGCCGAATTGGAGAAGTCGGGCGGGCTGAGCCTGCCGATCCTGCCGCCCGCCGGCGAAGCCCTCCACGACCGCAAGCTGCCCCGCTGATGCCCTCCGAGCCGATCCAACCGATGGACGCCGAACTCCTGGGCCGCGCGGCCCTGCT
>JAKLEJ010000014.1 GCA_022711695.1 Verrucomicrobiota bacterium
TCCCCCCGTTTTCTGGATTCCGCTGCTGAACCCCGTCGTCGTCCTGCGTCCGGTCGGTTCTGAGTGCCCGGCCTCGCCAGTGAAATCTCAGCTTGGTGTTCTGCCGAAGAGACATGCGGTTTTCATCCATGCCCCCTCCGGCTCTTTCTTGCGTGCAGAACCCGCACCCACCTGAGTTGTGCGCACGTCGAGCGGTTGCCCTGCCAGAATCGAGACACTCCTGCCTGCGGTTTCCCATCAGCGAACCCGCCTTCCAAAGGGTCATTGCCCTGACCGCTTGCCTCGCCTTGCGTGTTCCAAGCGCCAAAGGAAGCTGATGCCGATGCAGATTCGGTCCACAATGGAACCAGCGCAAGCGCGGGCAATCCACTGGCTCAAGTGGCTTTCCACCATTGCTGTGTGCGCACCAAGACAGTTCCACCGATGGCGTTCTCTTCTCCCCCCCGCCTCGTGGCGAGTTCCAGGAACCGGCGATTTGGCTCCGGTTTGCGTACCCTCATGTCCCCCAACAACCTCAAACTTGGCTTGCTTTCTGCTAATCTCTCTGTCAGCCTGACTGATCTAAAGCATTGAGGCCGGGCTGTATGGCCGGTTTTTTTCATTCTCGAGGGCTTGTGAGGGGATTGTTGTCGCGATTCGCGACAGGGGCTTCGTCCCTGGCCGCAGCCGCGCTGCTGCTCGCTTGCCCGGTCCGGGGCGCTCTGCCACACGGGGGCGGTGTTGGCGCTGCCGCCCAGGACGAATTCGCTTCCTGGACGCGCCGCTACCTGGCTTCGGGCCGACGATCGTTTCAGAGTCAGGGCGAGGCCGATCATGTTGGGCAACTGGCCCGGGCCCGAGCGCAGCGGATGCGCCGCCTGATGGAGAGCGATCCCGCCGAGTTTGCCCGCCAGAGCATCCCCCAAGCCGATCGTGCGAGGCTCCCGACTGCCCTCCAGGAACTGGTCGAGACACGCGTCCAGCGCCGCGGCTCTTTCGCGGTATCCTGCTTGTTTCCGCCGGGCGAGCACGCGGACGAAGCCGGCGAGCATCGGCCTGCCGCGCTCCACTGCGAGGTTCGGCTGGACGGGGTCCTTTACCGGGCCTTTGTGTTCGGCAAGTGGAAAGACCAGGGCACCGTCCGCGAAGCTCGCATTGAGGGCATCGTTCTGGGCGACGCTCTGGTTCTGGGCGACGCACCCACGCCGGACGAGCAGGCCGCCGCCGGCGAACCGGTTGTCGCCGACGCGCCTAATGTCTCCGGTCCCAACACTGTTCTTTACATCATCGCCCGCTTCTCGGACCAGACGAACGACCCCATCAGCGATGCGACCGCCCTGTCTCGGATGAGCGTGGTAAACGAGTTCTGGCTGAACAACTCCTCCGGGACCGTCTCCATTCGCGGTTTGGACAACCCGTCGCAGGTCATGGACATCGTCCACGTCACCCTGCCTCAGCCCACCAGCTATGTGTCCACCTACAATGCGAATTTCGCCGAACTGCTGGGCGACGCCCGCGCGAAGGCCCAACTGGCGGGATTCGACTACGCGAACTACAACCTCGACGTAACCGTGACCAGCGACCCCGGCTTCGGTTACGCGGGCCGAGCTTATGTCAACGGGCAGGGCGCCCACCTCCTCGCCAACTATACCACGCTGCGCACCGCCGGCCACGAACTGGGCCATAACCTCGGCCTGTTTCACGCCAATTACTGGCGCGCAGATTCGCCCGCTCCCTTTGGCCGGGACAGCGTCCCCGGCGGCGTCGTGGGCGACACCGCAGGCGCCGAGCGCATCGAATACGGCCATTATTTCAGCCTGATGAGCGCCCAGTACGGAAGCGAGATCGACGATCCGACCAAGCCGCACTACGCTGCCGCCGAGAAGGTGCGCCTGGGTTGGCTCTCCGGTGGGGAAGTCAATTACGTGAGCGCCAGCGGCGCCTACCGGCTCTACCGGCTCGACCATCGCGCCACCACCGGCACGCCCCGCGGCATTCGCATCGAGACTCCCGCCTCGGACTACACCGGGGCGGCTCGGCGTTACTGGCTCAACTACCGGTTTGCCCCGTGGGCCACCGGCTATCCCTGGCTGCAGAACGGGCTCCAGATCGACGTCTGCCAGGCCTCCTATTCCGGCGATGGGGCCATCCAACTCGACATGACGCCTTATTCCTATGACGAACCCTCCGGGGCCAGTTGGACCAGCGACAACTGCGACAAACGGGATGGCGCCCTGGTGGTGGGCCGCACCTATAGCGACATTCCTGCCGGCGTTCACATCACCCCCACCGGCTCCGGCAACACTGGCGTCGGCGAGGAATACATCGATGTGGTCATCAACCTCGGCGCTTTTGCGGCCAACCGTCCGCCCGTGATCGGCGGCTTTGCCTCTTCCACCAACCGGGCTGGCACGGGGCAGTCCGTCAGCTTCGCCGTGAACGCTGTGGATCCGGACGGCGACCCGCTGGTCTATTGGTGGGATTTCGACGAGCGCCAGGTCTGGACGGCCAGCGGCTTGAACACGAACACCGCCGTCAAGAGTTGGTCCGGCGCCGGCCAATACCGCGTGCAGGTGACCGTCTCAGACATGAAGGGCGGGGTGGCCAGCGAATCCGCCATCATCACCGTGGGGACGCCGGCGAACGCCCTGCAAATCTGGGGCCGCGTGCTCTGGGGCGGCCAGCCGGTCAACGCCGCGCGCGTCTCCTGCCTGGTCGGCAGCGCCGTCTATCAGGCCTGGAGCGAGAGCGACGGCAGTTACGTCCTCACGGACTTGCCATCGACGAACGCCTACACGGTCAAGTGCCAGGCCGCCGGGCTGACCTTCGACGCGCTGTCTGTCAGCCTGGATTCGTTCGCCTCCGGCATTGCCTTCGGACAGGATTTCCTGGCCAACGAGTCGTTGCCCGGCGGAAGCGGCGGGGCCACCTACTCCCTCTCGGGACAGGTCACCTACGCCGATTACCCCGTGGCGGGCGCGGAGGTGCGCGTCGGCGGCGTGCTCGCCCGGACGGACCTGGCCGGCTATTATCAGGTGACCAACCTGCCCATCGGAACTTATGCCGTGACGCCTTCCTTCGAGAACTACAACTTCTCGCCGGCATCGCTCACCGTCACCCTTTCCGCCAACTCGACCGGGAACGACTTTGCGCGGGCCGCGCCCTACACGCTCTCCGGCCGGATCTATGGCTTGCCTTCGGATGAGACTCCCATGGTTCTGCTGAGCAATGGCCGCTGGGTGGAAGCGACCTATAGGAACGGAAGCTCCAAGAGCCACTATTTCATGCTCACGGGGCTGCCGGCGGGCTCCTACAGCCTGGTAGCGGATCTCGCGGGCTACTCGATCATCCCCACCAACTTCGCGAATCCCATCACTCTAAGCGGCAGCTACGGCAACCTCAATTTCACCAGCGCCGTGACGAGCGTGGCCGGCTCGCTCTCTGGACGCATCACCGAACGGGGCCAACCGCTGCCCGGCGCCATCATCGAGGCCCGGTTGAGCGGGGCCTTGAAAGGCTCGGCGATCACGGATTCGGATGGCTGGTATTTGGTTCCCAACCTTCCCGAAGGCGCCTATACACTCACGCCCTCGCTGGCCGGATATAGCTTCACTCCCGCTACCGCCACCGCCCGCGAAGTCCCCGCCGAGGCGGACTTCACCGCGACCGGCCCATACACCCCGCCCGTAATCTCCTCGGCGCAGGCCTCGCCTTCGACGGTTCCGGACATCGGCTCCGTGGCCACGCTTTCTGCGACCGTCACCGGGAGCGGTCCCTTCACCTGCAGTTGGGCGGTGCTCAACGGGGGCGGGCCCGTCAGTTTCAGCGCCAACGACTCGACGGCTGCCAGTTCGACGGTGGCCACCTTCCAGGCCCCCGGCGCCTACCTCTTCCGGATTCGGGTGACCGACAGCCATGGTCTGTCCTCGACTTCCACTGTCCCGGCGACAGTGCTTGCGGGCAGTGGGGCCATGGCGGTCGCGCCTTACGAGGTCCAGGTGGCCAACGGCGAGTCCATGGCCTTCCACGCCCAGGCCTGGGATGCCGTTGGAACCCCCGTCGCCATTTCTCCAGCCTGGTCCGTGAGCGGGGGAGGCGCCATCGCCGCGAACGGCGTGTTCACGGCCGACACCCCGGGCGGCCCCTTCCAGGTGACGGCGGTCTCGGGCGCGCTTGCAGCCACCGCCACCGTCTGGGTGACCGGGAACAGCGGGCTGCCGGTGGTGACTCTGTCCGCGTTGTGTGGCAGCCTGCCCGAGATCGGTCCAGGCGCCGCCGCCTTCCGCCTCAGCCGCAGCAGCCCTACCAACCAGGCCCTGACCGTTCAATTGCGGGTCAACGGCGCGGCCGTGTACCCGGCCGACTACTCCATCGCCGGCGCCGATTCCTACGAGGCGGCCGGCGCGGTGGTCACCCTCCCGGCGGGCGCGGCCAGCCAGGACCTCGTTCTCACTCCCGTCAACGACAGTCTGGTGGAAGGCGACGAGACCGTGGCGCTCGGCCTCCTGCCTGACGCCTCGTATCTGCTCGGGTCTCCCACCAACGCCACCCTCTCGCTTGCGGATGACGAGGCGGCCGTGGCGGTCGTGACCCATCCGCAGAGCGTCCTCGTCACCGAGGGTTCCAATGCCCTCTTCAGCGTGGCCGCCACAGGCAGTCCCGCCCCGCTTTATCAGTGGTTCTTCAACACGACCAATGCGATTATCGGCGCCACCGGCAGCACCCTGGCGTTGACAAATGTGGGGGAGGCCCAGGCGGGCTTCTACTCGGCGCGGGCCAGCAACGGGCCCGTGGCCTGGTCCTCGAGCGCGCAACTGGTCCTCAACCACCGCCCGGTCCCCGTCTCGCCGTCCTTGCTGCGCGGCGGCGGCGTGGCCCTGAAAGTGCGCGAGAGCGCTCTCCTGGGCACAGACGCCGATGGCGACACGCTGACCTTGAGTTTGTCCGGCGCCTCCAGCCTCCTTGGCGCGGCCATCTCCAGAAGCGAGGGTTGGCTTCTTTACCAGCCTCCGGCCGGTCTGACCAACGCTGACACCTTCACCTACACCGTCAGCGACGGCCGCGGCGGTTTCGCGACAGGCGTGGCGACCGTGGCCGTGGCCCCCGACCCGGCGCCGACCGCCAGCCTGACCTGGACCCAGGCCGACGATGGAACAAACCACATCCGCGGCAGCGGCATTCCCGGCCGCGCCTACCGGATCGAATTTGCCGAAAGCCTCGAGACCCCCCTCTGGCAGGTCCTCGGAACGGCCACGGCCGACGAGTTTGGCCTCCTCGAATACTTTGACCGTCCGCCGGAAGCGGCGCCCGCGCGGCACTATCGAACCCAAAGCCCATGAACCAACCATGAAACAGTCATTCAGCGAACAAGGTCGCAGGGGGGCAATCGGAAACCGCCGGACACCGGAACGACCAAGAGGCCGCCCCCGATTGGCGCTTTGGCGCGCTGACGCTCTGGCGGCGCTGCTGTGCCTAATCGCCACGGCCTCGGGCAGAGCTGCCACGTCCGAGTCGTTCAGCTTCACCAATCTGCACCGCTCGATCCCCAACGGCAGTCTGTCCGGCCTGAGCGACACCCGATCCGTCACCTCGACTGTCTTCTCGCTGACAGCCGTGCGGGTCAATTTGCGGATCGCAGGCGAGTTCAACGGCGATCTTTACGGTTACGTCCGTCAGGTCCGGGACGGCCGCACCAACCTGTGCGTGCTTTTGAACCGGCCCGGCCGCAGCGCCACCAACCTGGCCGGCTACGCCGACGCCGGGTTCGACATTGCCTTCGACGACGGCGCCACCAATGGCGACCTGCATCTCTATCGACACAAGGTCCAGCTCGCGGCGGGCGCGCCCCTCACCGGCTCATGGCAGCCGGACGGCCGCAAGGTGGACCCGCTCGCTGTGCTCGACACTTCGCCGCGCACCACCACCCTCGCTCAGTTCAATGGCGGCGTCGCCAGCGGCCAGTGGACGCTCTTTCTGGCCGACGTGGAGTCCGGGGCCACCAATCAGCTTGTCTCCTGGGGGCTCGAGTTCGAGGGCCGCGTGCCCGCCCCTCTCGCCTGGTCAGTTCCGGCGGACATCATATATGGCACAGTCCTGGGGGGCGGCCAGTTGAACGCCACCTCGTCCGTTCCGGGCGCTTACACTTACACGCCTGCCGCCGGCGCCCTCCTCGATGCTGGAACCGGTCAGACGCTCTCGGTCACCTTCACGCCCGCGGACACCAACACTTACCTGGCGGTAGCGACCCAGGTGAGCCTGACCGTATTGAAGAAGGACCTCCAGGTCACAGCCGATGACAAGTCCAAGACCTTTGGCCAGGACGATCCCGCCTTTACTGCCTCCTACGATGGTTTTGTCAACAGCGAGGGTCCGTCCGTCCTCGGAGGAGCTCTCGCCTTTGTCCGTGCTTTCGGCGAAGATGCCGGCAGCTACTCCATCACGCCTGCCGGTCTCACCAGCGGCAATTACGCCCTCCACTTCAGCAGCGGCACGCTCACCGTCGGCAAGGCCTCCGCCGCCGCCACCCTCGTCTCGGGCGCCAATCCCTGTCTCCCGGGGCAGCAGGTCGTGTTCACCTTCACCGCCAGCGCGGTCGCCCCCGGCGCCGGCTTCCCCGATGGAACCGTGACCTTCCTGATCGACGGCGCTGAGGCGGGCACGGCCCCTCTGGTGGCCGGCGTCGCCCAATACACCGGCGCCAGTCTGGCGCTGGGAACTCACACCGTCCGGGCCGAGTACGCCGGGAGCGCCAATTTCTTTGGAGCCACCAACACGCTCTCGCCGGCACAACTCGTCAATACGTCCCCGGTGGCCGCCGCCGACACCCTCCAGCGCTGGCCCACCAACGGCACCAAGGTCTCCGTTGCCTCGCTGCTCGCCAACGACTCGGACGCCGACGGCGACGCCCTCAGCTTCGTCGCGGTCAGCCCCGCCAGCGCCAACGGCGGCCAGTTGGTCCTCTCCAACGGCTGGATCTTCTACACGCCCCAAGCCGGCTTCACTGGCGACGATTCTTTCAGCTACACTCTCAGCGACGGACGCGGCGCCCCCGTGACCGGCGCGGTCCTCATTGTCGCCGTTTCGGACGACACGCCGGCCATGAACCTGGCCATCGCCAGCCTGGGAGGCGACGCCTACCTCATCCGCGGCGACGGCGTGCCCGGGGTTGCCTATCGTATTCAGTTCTCGGACAACGGCAGCGATCCCAGCCCCGTGTGGGTGGACCTCTGCAGCCGCACCGCCGATGTCAACGGCCTCTTTGAATGCACGGACATCTCCGGCAGTCCCGCGCGCTTCTACCGGGCGGTCCATCCGTAGCTCGAGTGGTCGCCAGGCCATTCGGGCACGGACGCTGGCCGGGGCCTGACCCGGGGCTTCCCGAGGCGGCGCGGAGGCGTCCCCGGCAGCGCGTTATTCGCTTCCGACCGGACTGACAAAGCCCTGCGGCTTCACCGTGAGCACCGGGCACGCCACCCGCTGTAGCACCGCTTCGGCGGTGTTGCCGATGAAGTAGCCGGCGATGCCTGTACGGGCCAGCGTCCCCATCACGATGAGATCGATCTTTTCCTGGTCCACCAGCCGGGCAATCACGTCGCTGGCCTCTCCCTGCGCCAGGTGCGCATGGAACTTTAACGGAGTCAGATCGAATCGCGCCAACAGCTCGTCAAACCGCCGTTGGCGCGCCTCCCGCGCTTGCGCCGCCCACTCGGCCGCCTGCGCATCCGACACTCTGGCCTGCCAGCCCTGTAGTCCGGCTTGGTCGCAGTCTTCCCACGCATGCGCCACATGCAGTTCGCTGCCCTCCAACCCGGCCAGCGACGTGGCCAGTTCCATCACCTCGGTGTTGACCTCGTCGCGCACCACATCCAGCGGATCGGGGTCCACCGCCGCAAGGATTCGAGCGTAGCGCGCTTCCCCCGAGGGCTTCATCACCCAAACCGGACAGGGACACTTGCGCATCAGGTGCAGGCTGGTGCTGCCAAAGAACGCCGCTTTCAGGCCAGCCGTCCCCTCGGCGGGCAGCATCACCAGGTCGTGCCGCTGGCGTTGCACCGCGCGGATTGTTTCCAGAAAGGGCTTGCCGCAGAGCACTTCCACGGTCAACGGCGCTCCTTCCTGCCCAAACGGCGCGACCATCCGCTCCAACCGCTCGCGCAGGGCCTGCATCGCCATTTCCTGAAGACCCTCCAGCGGCATCCCGGCCGCCAGCCGCTGCAAATCGCGCGGCAATTCCTGCACAACCCCGGCGACAGTCAGTCGCCCCTGGTTTCGAATCGCCAGAGCCACTGCCCGCTCCAGGGCGAAGCGGCTCCGCTCCTCGGCGTCGGCTAATAGGAGGATGTTTTTGAATCGTTTCATGGCGCGTCCCTTTCTTTGGAAGACTGCTTCCCGCCTGCATTTGCAGACAGGGCCAGTGTCTTCCGCCTTGCCTCAGTCTCGCATCCGGTGCGGTCCAAGTCCAAACAAGGCTTTCATGCGCAAGTTCCACGCCTTTTGTTACAGAATAACGTCGATCAAGTGACAATCAGGTGAAACGCTCGGAGCGCATCCCCCGCACGGTCAATCGGCCGCGCGCTCGGAAAGTCGTCGGCAAGGCGGCAAGCCCGAAGTGACGCGCCCCGCCTTCGCTCTGTGCTCCGTAACGAATCCTCGTTTCGTTTCCAGCGACTCCCCTCCTGGCGTCGCCCGCCATTCCCTCTGCATGCTGGCTGGGAGGAGAGCAAGGGTGAGGGGCGGGATGACGCCGAACAGACCCCGACGATCTGTCTGACGGATGCGGATTGACGAGGAGATTTGACTTTGCCAGGTGAAAGCCGCAGTTTGTCCCAGAGTTGTCTCAAGTCTGCTCGATGTATAACGATTGCGTAATGAAGGGTTTCAAGCTCTTGCCGTTCCTGCTTTTGCTGCTGTGTCTCTGCCAGACGGTCCAAGGGCACAACGACGATTTGCCCGATATTGACCGGCGTCGCGACAAGCCAGTCCGGCCACCCGCGGCGTCGCTGGACCCGGCGGCGGCCGCTCGTCTCAGCGCGAGAATCCCGGGCTTGGTCATCGACCAGGACGAAATCCTTGGAGGCCCCAAATGGATGATGTCCCCCCGTTCGCCGCTGAGTGGTCCGATGGGCGAAGGCCGGGGTGTCAGCTCCAAGAGCGCTGGGCTCTGGCAACCGGACGATCCCGATCGTCCCGCCAAGGCCTTCCTCTCCGAGCATCGCGACCTCTTCGGGCTCGGGCCGGAGGCGCTGCAAGGCGCGGTGAAACGGCGCGCGTATGTCACGGACCACAGTGGCTTGCGAACAACCGTCTGGCAGCAGCAGTTCGACGGCATTCCTGTGCATGAGGCCTGTTTCGTGGCGACCGTGAGCCGCCACGGGGAGTCGGTGTCGGTCTCGAGCCGGTTCGCCCCCGACCTGGCTCGGGCGGCGGAGGCGGGGCGTCCCCGGCAAGGCAAGCTGGCGCGCAACCTGCCTGGCCTGACCGCGCGTCAGGCCGTGCTGCGGGCCGCCGCCGCTGTCGAGGAAACGGTTAGCGATGCAGAGATCGAGCTCTTGAAGTCGGACGACCAACTGGCGGATCGCCCGCACGAATTCAAGGCGGGAAGCTGCCCGGGAACGGCCCTGGCCAGTCTGACGTGGCTGCCGTTTTCGGCGGCCGAGATGCGGCTGTGCTGGTCGGTCGAGATCACCCGTCGTTTCCGTGGAGAGACCTTCCGCGTCTTGATCGACGCTCACACGGGCGAACTGCAAATCCGCCGCAAGCTCACCTTCGACTCGGGCGAAGCCGCCTACCACATCTTTGCGGGCGAGAGCCCCACGCCGATGTCGCCGGGGTGGCCGACGCCCCAGACCAACCAGCCGCCGGAAGTCCAGCGCCAATGGGTCACACTCTCGGCCCTGTTCACCAACGCTTCGCCCAGCGGGTGGATTGCCGAGGGTGACAACGAAACGCGCGGCAACAACGTCGAGGCGCACCTGGATCGGGACGGCGACAACGTGCCGGACCTGCCCCGGCCTCAAGGATCGCCCGCTCGTGTGTTCGATTTTCCCATGGACCTGTCCCTGGGTCCCGAGACTTACCGCGAGGCGGCCGTGGCGCAGTTGTTCTACTGGTGCAATTGGATGCATGACCAGCTTTACACCCTCGGCTTCACCGAGGCCGCCGGCAATTTCCAAAAGGACAATTTCGGACGGGGCGGACTGGGCGGCGACCCGGTGCTGGCGGACGCCCAGGACGGGTCCGGCGTGAACAACGCCAACTTCACCACCACGAGCGACGGACGACCGCCCCGCATCCAGATGTTCATCTTCAACAACCCGGTTCCAGCCCGAGATGGAGACATGGACGCCTCGGTCATTCTGCACGAATACACGCATGGCCTGACGGACCGCTTGATCGGCGGCGGCGCCGGCATCACCCAGCTTCAGACCTACGGCATGGCCGAGGGATGGTCGGACTTTTACTCGCTGGCGTTCCTCACAAATCCATCGGACGCCCGTGATTCGGTCTATCCCGTTGGCGGCTATGCCTCCCACATGTTCAACGGCAACCGGGAGAACTACTACTTCGGCATCCGGCGCTACCCGATGACGACCGATCTGGCCAAGAACCCGCTCACGTTCAAGGATATCGATCCGGCCCAGGCTTCCTACCATGTGGGAGTGCCGCGCAACCCAGCCACGACCAGTTCCGGCTCGCAGGTTCACGCCATGGGCGAGGTGTGGTGCGCGGCGCTGTGGGAGGTTCGGGCCAACCTGATCGAGAAGCATGGCCCCACCAACGGCAACCTCCTGGCTCTGCGCCTGGTGACCGACGCCTTGAAGCTCTCGCCTCCCAACCCGAGCTTCGTGCAGGCGCGCAATGCGATCCTCCTGGCCGACGTGGTGGTGAACAACGGGATCAATCGCAACCAAATCTGGGCAGGGTTCGCCAAACGCGGCCTCGGCTATAGCGCCTCGGCTCCTGACAGCTACCTGGTGGCGGGCTTGAAAGAAGCCTTTGACCTTCCCGACAATCTGGTGGTGTCCCCCACCAATCTGTTCCTCTCGGTCGGAGACGCCGGGGGACCGTTCATCCCTTCGTCGCAGACTTGCGCCGTGGTCAACTCCGGCCCGGCCGCCATCTACTGGACCGTGCAATATGCGCCGGTGTGGGTGACGGTCTCGCCGGCGGGCGGCAGCCTGGCTCCCGGCGCCACCAACGTTGTCACCCTTTCCATTAACACTCTTGCCAACAGCCTGGTTCCGGGCGCCTATCCCGGTTCGGTGGTGTTCGGCAACCAGGCCAGCGGCCAGACCCTCAGCATCCCCATCCAACTCCAGGTCACCGAAAACCACAACGGCGCCGCCGATTTTCTCACCGAGATCTTCGATGGCAACGGGGATTTCGACCTGCATGCGACCTCGTTGACCTTCACCCCCACCGGCGGCAGCGAGGCGCCTTCCTATTCGGTCTGCGTCAGCCCGGCGCCGGCATTGCCCACCGACCCCGCCGGCGGCGCGATCCTCCCCGCGGCGGACGACTATTACGCGCTCATCAGCCTGACGGGTGGAGCAGAGGTCTCCCTCTTTGGGACGCGCACCAACCAGGTGCTGGTGGGGAGCAATGGCGACCTCGTGCTGACCGTGCCCACCAACCTGGGCTATACACTCGACCCCTCGCGCGACATTTACACCAACTTCTTTTATCCGCAGGATTCCATCTACTTTAGCCAGCCTCGGCTGAGCCCGCTCTACGTGGACCTGCATCCCGGCGCCGGCGGTTCGATCTCCTGGCGGCAGCTCTCCAACCGCCTGGCGGTCACTTGGACGCAGGTGCCGGAGTACGGCGTGGCCAACTCGAACACCTTTCAGGTGGAGTGGTTCTTCGACGGCACGATCCGCTTCACCTACGCCGGGGTGGCCTCCCGCGTGGGCGCCAATTACACCACCCCCAAGGTGGGCTTGGTCCGCCAGGGCGGCCTGCCCTCGGGTTTCGTCGAGACGGACTTCAGCCGCGCCCATTCGTGCCTGCCCCGTTTCGCGCTGCTCCTGCCCGAGGACGTGACCGAGGGCGGCGGACCCTGGAGTGGTCTGGTGCTGCTGGGGGCGCCCGCCGACCACGGCCTGGAGATTCAACTGACCTCCAGCGATCCTCATGTCATCATCGACCCCTCCGCGATCTACATTCCTCCCGGCCAGGTTTCCGGGGGGTTCGACGTGTTTGTCGAAAACGACTACCGCCTGATGGGCACGCGGCCGGTGCTGGTGACCGCCGCCGCCACCGGCTATGCCATTCTCCACGAAACCCTCCTGGTGGCCGACGCCCAGACGGCGGCGCTCTCCGTCAGCATTCCGCCGCAAGGTCAGGAGGGGCAGGGATTGGTGGCTGGGCGCGTTTCCATGGACCAGGTTCCCGAGGCGGCCATCACGGTGCGGCTCTCTTCCACCATGCCGGCCCTGGTTCAAGTCCCGGCCACCGTCACCATCCCCGCCGGCGCCAATGCGGCCGCCTTCGACCTTTATCTTGGCGAGGACTCGATGCTCACCGGACCCGTCGCGGTGGGCGTCCTGGCGCATGTGGCCAACTGGCAGGACGATGCCGACGCAATCATCGTGCAGGACAACGAACCGCGAACCCTGACCGTGACGATTCCCGCGCAGGTCCCCGAGTCGGGCGGCTTCCTCGGCAATGCCGGGCGCATTCTCGTGGGGGGGTACCTGGTGACCAACCTGGCGGTTACCTTGCACGCCAGCGACACCAACACCCTCCTCCTGCCCGAGCGCCTCCTCATCGAGGCCGGACAGAACAGCGCCGTGTTCGACCTGGAAGTGGTGGATGACGAACTCATCAACGGGCCGCGCACGATCGCGGTGCAGGCCTCGGCCGCAGGCCTGAGCAACGGGTTGGCCTCCATCCGCGTGCTCGACGACGAAAGCCCCTCCTATCCCACAAATCCCTCGCCGGCTCACCTGGCCGCGCGCCTGGACACCGACGTGAAGCTGGGATGGGAAGTCCAGGGGATGGAAGTGTTCACCAACGTGGTCTTCGATGTGTATCTGGGCACCAATCCGGTCCCCGGGCAGGCCGAGTTCCTGGGGCGCACCGCCACCAACACCTGGCGCGCTCCAGCCCTCGAGCTGGGAACCCGTTATTACTGGCAGGTGGTGGCCAGCGTTGCTGAGGTGCATGTTGCCGGCCCGGTCTGGCAGTTCACCACGGTGGACCTGGCCCGTTTCGAGATCAGTCCGGCGCCCTCGCCCCAAACCCTTGCCCGGCCCTTCCCGGTCACCGTGATGGCTTTCGACGAAAACGGCAATCCGGCCGTCGATTTTGACGGGCCGGTCACCCTCGAGGCCATGGCCTACGCCCCCACCGCTTCTTCCATCGTGATCGCCGAGGTGGACACCGGGGCCGCCGACCGCGTCGAGTTCGTGAACGTCTCGGACAAGGAGATCAGCATCGAGGGCTGGTCCATCGCCGTGTACGACTGGACCTCCTGGCCCGCGCCGAAAATGGTGTTCACCATCCCGGAAGGTTCGATTGCCGCGCCCGGCGACCTGTTCCAAGTCCGCCGCATTCAGAACCGGCCCTCCCCCGGCGCCTATCCGAACTTCAATCTGCCCGAAGCGCTATCCTGGAGCGTCAATCCCACCGAGAATCCCGTGGCAGTCCTGCTGAGGGACCACACCGGCCAGGTGGTGGATTTTGCCTGCGCGGTGGACGCGGACCCGGCGCAGATTCGCGAGCCGGTGGCCGTTCCCGCGGCCCAATGGAACGGGCTTCCGATTCCAGCCAACACCGTCCTGGCCCGGACCTATCAGCGCATTGGCTTTAGCGACCACAACACCAGCGCGGATTGGCTGGTGGCCACCAACAGCGTCGGCCGAACCAACGCCGGAATGTCGGTTCCCTTTTACGATCTGCGCCCCCTGGCTTCCTCTCCCCTTCAGTTGTCCGGGTTTTCCGGAGGCGCGTGGTCTGGCGACGTCACCGTCTTTGCGCCGGCCACCAACGTGTTCCTGCGCGCGCAGGATCCCCGCGGCCGCGCCGGCCTCGGCAATTCCTTCGCCGTGGGCGTGACCGACAATCTCTCCTTGAGCCTGACCGTCTCGCCCGGCCGCAAGACCGTCTGGAATCCGTTCCGCTACACCCTCGCCGTCAGCAACGCCGGCCCTGGTTTGGCGCGCGGAGTGGTCCTGGTGGACAACCTGCCGGAGGGCTTCGAGGTGGTCGCCGCCAATACCAGCCAGGGAATCCTGACCAATCTGCCCCGGGCGCTGGTCTGCTCCATCGGCACGCTGCCCGCGTTGGCCTCCGCCACCGTCGAAATCCAGGTGATGGCCCGCGTGGCTGGATTGGCCACCAACCGCGCCTCCATCTCCCGCGCCGAGGCCGATCCTTATGACGACGACAACACCGCCGTGGCGGTCACCCCGGTGAGTTACCCGCTGCTGGTGGCGAACGACGCCGGTGGGCCCGAGGGACGAACCGGCGCCACCAATCTCGCCTTTGCGGTTCAACTTCAGACGCCCAGCGCGCAGCCGGTCAGCGTGGAATACTCGACTTCCGACGGCACCGCCACCGAGGGCCAGGATTACATCGGCGCCAGGGGAGTGCTGGTCTTTGCCCCGGGCGTGACCAATCTCCTGGTGCCCATCGCCGTTCTGGGAGACTCCCTGGCGGAGTCCAACGAGACCTTCTGGCTGAACCTCTTCAGCCCGACCAACGCCTTGGTGGCTGCCAGTCCGGCCATGGGGACCGTCACCAACGACGACTTCAATCCCTCGATCTCGATCTCCAACGCCGTCGTGGTCGAGGGCGACACGGGGACCACCAATGCCGCTTTTTTGGTGCGGCTCAGCGCCGCCAGCGGCTTGCCGGTCTCCGTTTCCTGGAACACCACCAACGACACCGCCATCGAAGGCCTGGATTACCTGCCGGGCAACGGGCGCCTGGTCTTCCCGCCCGGGGAAACCAATGTGTGGGTGAACGTGGCTGTCCTGGGCAACGCCCTGCTCCAGTCCAACCGCGCGTTCTACCTCAACCTCGGCTATCCGTTCAATGGCAGCCTCGAACGCATGCGCGCGGTGGGGACCATCCTCGATGACGACGACTGGCGCATCCACCATTTTGCCTGGAGTCCGATCTCTCCCACCCAGTATGTGCACGAGCCGTTCCAGGCGACTTTGGTCGCTCAAAACGCCCGCAACGAACTCGTGACCGACTATGACGGGGTCGTCACCCTTCGCGCGGGACACTCCAATCGCGTGGCCGTTGCCGGGGTTGGCAACGAGACCTGGGCCGTTCCGCTGGGCGCGTATTTCCACGATGCCCGCGTCCAAACCATCTATTCGGCCGGAGCGCTCGGCGGGGCTGGCCGCATCACCGCCCTGGCGCTGGACGTGGCCGCCCGTCCCGGGCAAATCCTCAGCAACCTGACTCTCCGTCTCCGGCACACCCTTCTGGGAAGCTACAGCACCCCGTTCTGGGAGACGAACTGGACGGTGGTTTACCAGTCCGCGCAGACCTTTGCCGTCACCGGTTGGACCACGCTCCAATTCCAGGCCCCATTCGATTACAATGGCGTCGAGAACCTGATGGTGGACCTGAGCTTCAACAACTCGTCCTACAGCCTGGACGGGCTTTGTCGGGCCAGTTCGAGCGCCCTGCCGGTCGCCCTCTACTACCGCACCGACAGCGGTTTTGGAGACCCTCTCGTCTGGGCTGGCAATCTCGGTCCGGTTGCGCTTCTCTCCACCCAGTTCCCCAACGCCCGGTTCCAGGTCGAACTGTCGGCGGCCATGCCCCCCGTCGCCATCTCGAATTTTGTCAACGGCGTCTGGACCGGCGCCCTCCAGTTCAACGCTCCGGGCGAGTCTGCCAGCCTGCGCGCGGTGGATGCCGCGGGACGCGCCGGCCTCAGCGCCCCGTTCGAGGTTCTCTGGCGCGACTCCGACTTCGATGGCATGCCCGACGAATGGGAGGTGGCCCTCAAGCTGGATCCGCTGAACCCGGCTGACGCCGCGCAGGATCCGGATGGAGACGGCCTCGACAATCTTAAGGAATACGGGGCCGGCACGGACCCTCACGATGCCGCCAGCACCGTGCGCATCCTGCGCGTTCGGGTGCTGGATTCCAATTACATGTCCCTTGCGTTCCCGAGTGTGGCCGGGCGTCGTTACCAGGTTCAAGCCAGCACGGACATCGCGGGCGAGTCCTGGGCCTCGGCTTCGGTGATCTACGCGGGCGTGGGCGGGCAGATGGAGATCACCAACCGCTACTCCCGGATCGAGCCCGCCCGCTTCTATCGCGTGCGCGTGCTGCCCTGAGCCCAAGGCGGGTCCGGGCCTCGCGTTTCCGCGCATCTGCCGCGCCCTCAGCCGTCCCAAATCAGCGCGAAAACGAGCGCCTGAGGTCGATCGGCCCGGGCGGCTGGCGCGCGGATTCACCCGGCATCCTGCATTGACACGCTGGGCGCAGGACCGTAGGCTGCCTGGACACTAAAGAACGTGCGGTCAGCCCCCGATGGAACTCGGGGATTTTTGTTGCCGCCGGCAAAAGAGACGTTATGGCCAACACAATTCTGGTCGGCGCCCAGTGGGGCGACGAGGGTAAAGGCAAGATCATCGATGTCCTGACCGAGGAAGCGGATGTGATCGTTCGCAGCCAGGGCGGCAACAACGCCGGGCACACCGTATTCGTAGGCAAGCAGAAGTACGTGTTGCACCTGGTGCCCTCCGGCATTCTGCACCGGGGCAAACGCTGCGTCATCGGCAACGGCGTGGTTGTGGACCCGATCAGCCTGGTCGAGGAAATCGAGGGCCTGCGCAAGCTGGGAGTCAAGGCCCGCGGCCGCCTCTTTCTCAGCGAGACCGCCCACCTGGTTTTGCCTTATCACCGCGAGCTCGACGCCCAGCGCGAAGTCCTGAAAGGCCGCCAGAAGATCGGCACCACCAAGCGCGGCATCGGCCCGGCTTACGGCGACAAGGCGGCCCGCGTGGGCTTGCGCGTCATTGACCTGGTGCAGCCGCAGCGCTTCGAAGACAAGCTCCGGCAGCGCATCAAGGAAAACAACGGCGTCCTCAAGGCGTTCGGGGCCAAGCCGCTCTCCTTCGCCAGGGTCCACGCCGCCTACCGGGCGGCCGGGGACTACCTCAAGCCCTTTGTCTCCAACACCGTCACCCTGCTGCACCAGGCCTGCCTGCGCGGCGAGAGCATCCTGTTCGAGGGCGCCCAGGGGACCTTCCTGGACATCGACCACGGCACCTATCCTTACGTGACCTCCTCGAACACCACCGCCGGGGGCGCCTGCACCGGCTCCGGCGTGCCGCCTCATCGGATCGACCGCGTGGTGGGCGTGATGAAAGCCTACACCACCCGCGTGGGCGAGGGGCCCCTGCCCACCGAAAACGCCGAGATCGCCGACATGCTCCACGCCATGGGACGCGAGTTCGGCGCCACCACTGGCCGGCCCCGCCGCTGCGGCTGGTTCGACTCTGTGGCCACGCGCCACGCCGCCATGGTCAATGGCATCGACGACCTGGCGGTGACGAACATCGACGGGCTCGACGCGCTCGAGACCATCAAGGTCTGCATCGGCTACCGCCTGGGCGGCAAACGTTACGATTACTTCCCGAGCGACCTCGAAGCGCTGAGCGGCTGCGTTCCCATCTACGCCGAGTTCCCAGGCTGGCGCACCCCCACCTCCACCATCAAGTCCTGGAAGAAGCTGCCCGCCGCCTGCCGCGCCTATCTCAAAGCGCTCGAAGACTTGACCGGCGCGCGCCTGGCGATCGCCTCCGTCGGCCCCGCCCGGGACCAGACGATGTTCCTCTGAGATGACGGCCCACCCGGTCCAACTCAGCCCCCAGGCCAAGGCGGCCCTCCCCGTCCACGTGGCCATCATCATGGACGGCAACGGGCGTTGGGCCAAGGAGCGCAACCTGCCCCGGGTGGAAGGCCATCGCAACGGGGTCGAGTCCGTGCGCGCCGTCGTCCGCGCGGCTGGCGAGGCGGGTATCAAGTATCTCACCCTCTACGCGTTTTCGGTCGAGAACTGGAACCGCCCCAAGGACGAGGTGGACACCCTGATGAAATACCTCGCCCGCTTCCTCAAGGGCGAGATCGGCGAGTTGAACCGGAACAACGTGCGCCTGGAAGCCATCGGCCAGATCTACCGCCTGCCCGAATACGTTCAGAACCAGCTCGCCAAATCCCGGCAGGCCCTCTCCAGGAACAACGGCCTCACCCTCATCCT
>JAKLEJ010000140.1 GCA_022711695.1 Verrucomicrobiota bacterium
TCGAGCGCAGCTCCGAACGACACCGCGGGACTGATCTGGACAACCGCCGGAAGGCTGTTGGTGGCTCCCAGCCCGTTAGCGATGCGGACGCGATAGGCCCCGGCGTCGGTCACCTGGGCCTTCGGGATGGCCAGGCGGGCGTTGGTGGCCCCGAGCAGCGGGACGCCATCCCTCTCCCACTGGTAGGACAGAGGCGCGAGCCCCCGCGCCACCGCTTCCAGCTCCACGGGGTCGCCCTCGATGACGCGGACACCCTGCGGCTCGGTTTGCAGCCACGGCGGCCCAAGGTCCGGAACGAAGACCACCTGGTCCACCCAAGCGGCGTCGTAGCCGGCGCTGGTTTCGGTGTCCTTGCTGTAGGTCCATTCCAGCGCGTGGCGTCCTTCGGGCACGAAGACGGCGCCGCGCGTCCAATCCACGCTCCCGGAAAGCCGGGCCTTTTCCCGTCCGTCCAGGCTGAACTGAACGAAGTCATATTGGGGCTCGCACGAGACCTTCCACCAGAAACTGAGCTCGCCCGGACCGGTGACGCGGGTCTGCATGGCGGTCCGCTGGTCATCCAGGAGCGGAGCGCTCCTGGCGGCATCGACGCCATCGTGGGTGACGTTGGTCTGGGCTTTCCATCCCACGAGAGTGGGCGTGAGCCAGGCCAGGGCCACGCCGTCGAGCGCCTGAGCCAGCCGGGCGTCGGGCTGCGCCAGTTCCATGAAGGCGGACGAGACCAGCGCGGCCTCGGGCGGCCCCTCGGACCGATGAACGGCCACCAGACCCTGGCTGACGGACTTCACCACGCCCATTCCCGAAGCCGCCCAGCTCGTCTGCGCGTCGTTGACCACATACCCCGCCAGCGGCACGGGCTCGCCCTCGATGACCAGGGACAGGGTCGAGGTGCTGGAGATGGAGAGCTCGAACTTCAGGGCTTTCTCGTAGCGCAACCCGGACTGCAAAAGGACATCCTCGTAGCCATGAAGGCGCAGCGCGGAGCGGGTCTCGCCGTCGGCGCGGAACACATACTTGATCCCCGATTCCCAGTTGGTCACCCAGGCCGAAAAGGCGCACTCGCCCAGGAAGACCCGGCCCGACTTTGGATTGAACGAAGGCGGGGCCACGACGAGGTTCTCGATCGAGAATTCATAGGCCGTGCCGGCCCCAAAGGCCGCCTTCGTGGTCAGGCGCGTGCCGTCCTCGGCCGCCTGCCATCCCATCGCGCCGACGTCCTTGCCCGCCTGGGAAACCACCACCCGCGTCAGGTTGCTGACGCCGCCTTCCACCCGGACGGTCTGGATGCCGAAATCGTCCAACCCGGCCGCGCCAAAGCCCCCGGAGAACGAGGTCGAGACGGAGCTTTCGTAATCCCAGGAAGCGCCGGCCACGTTGAACTGGCGAAAGTCCTCCAGGTTGAAATCCTGGCTGAGCGAGTGGAGATCGGGATCCGTGTGGGTGTTGTTCGAGGCGTTGGTGTCGCCCAATTCCGCGCGGGGGATCACCCGGGCGACGAGATGGTAGGCGTCCGCGTCAAGGTCGATCGGAAAATGCACGGAGAGCTTGAGGTCGGTGGCCTTTTGCGGCGGCAAGACCACCGGGTAATCGGCGATGCGCCCGAGCAGGATGTCCGCGGAGCCGGGGGCCATGTTCGTCGTCGCCCAAACCTCCACGTCCACCATGCCGAAGGCGGGCACGTTGCCGAGGTTGCCCAGGCTGAGCGCAGCCGCGCCGTCGTCGCCAGCCCGGATCGAGGCCCCCAGGCTGAGCAGCTTGATCCTCGCAAACAAGTCCACGAACGGCGGGGCCACTCTGCGGGTGACGAAATCGACGGCTTCGTTGTTGTCTTCGCGGCTTTCCGCCGTCCCCCCCGGCTCGTCGATCAAGGCGGCGATCCGGTAATCGCCCGCGGGGAGATTCGTGGGGAAGGCCAGGTGAAAAAGGAGCGTCTGAAAGCGCCCCGGCTCCAAGGGGGTCTGCAGGGGATGCTGCCAGCTCAGCAACGGGACATCCGCCTGGCCGCTCAGGGGCCGCGCCACCACGCGCACGGGCAGCGCCGGCATCGCGCGCGCAGGCTCGTTGCCCTGGTTGAGGATCACCAGGCTGGCGCTGCCGACGCCGCCGAGGCCCGCCACCAGGTTCGTCGGGAAGGAGAGCGCACCGAACCACCCCACCAGATCCGGGGCGCTGTCCAGACTCAGGACCCTGTAGAAGGCGGCAGACTCGGAAGGCTTGGGCAGACGCGCCAGGAATCGGCCTCCGCCCAGGCTGGTCACCGCGGCCTCGCTCACCAGCGCCCAGGAGGGTTGGCTGAGGTTGGACGACCTGGAAACGGCGTAACGGCCCGGGGCCAGAGGGGCGACGAACACCAGTTCCAGACGGTCGTCCCGGGCGACCGCTTGCAGGACTTCAAAAGTCGGGGACTGTCCCCAGGCGTTCGCGCCCAGGAGGCACGCGCCCAGCGCCAGCCCTGTTCGGCAGGCTTTCATGGCGCCCTCGCCTCCTTGGGCGCCAATCCCAGCACTCCCTCCCGGCCGTCGGTCTCGCTGACGACCCGCGCCCGATAAAAGTGCTGTCCCGACGACGGCTGAGGAAGGGTCACGAGCCAGACACCGCCTCCGAGGTTGGCAAGGGAGGCGCCCGGCGTCGGCGTCCATACCGGTGCGGTCAGCGAGGCGGTTTGCTCGACAACCACGGAGTTGGTGGAGACCCCGTTGGCCACCGTCAGTTCGATCGAGCCGCCCTTCACTTCCAGGCGCGAGATGGACAAGGGCGCGGCGGCGGCCTTCCGGCCCCGGCTGATCACGGCCGTTTGCCGCCGGAGGACATCGGACAGAAACTCGGTGGTATTCCCCGCCGGATCGGTGATCGACGCCAGGTCCCCATAGCGGTCGTAGGCGAGGTCGGCGCCGACGCCGCTTTCGCTCAATCTCAGGATGTCGCCGGTCATCGGGTCGTAGGAGAAACGGTTCGTGTTTCCGTTGTAGTCCACCTCGGCCAGCAGCCGTCCGGTGGCCAAATCGAAGAGGTTCGTCGAGATCAACGGCGAGGGCGCCTCCAGCCGGGTGGAAACGGCCTGGTCGCGCC
Organism: Verrucomicrobiota bacterium; assembly: GCA_022711695.1. Lineage (GTDB taxonomy): Bacteria > Verrucomicrobiota > Verrucomicrobiia > Limisphaerales > JACRJZ01 > JACRJZ01. Next base: position 3,070 of record JAKLEJ010000140.1, read on the forward strand.
CGTTAAAGACGGTGGATGTCCTGCGGCCGACCCCGTCCTCGCGGGCGACGCGGCGGCTGAAGGCGTCGTAGAAGTAGCGATTGGTGACGGAGGCGACGGCGCCGGGCGCGACGATCTGGGCGGTCAGGTTCCCCAGGGCGTCATATTCGAAAGCCGTGGTCACGCCGCTCGGGTCCGTCCGGGACATGAGGAAGCCGGTGGTCGGGGAGTAATTCCAGAGGGTGGTGGCCTCGCACGGGCTGCCCCAGGCCCGAGTCATCCAGGTCCGCTGGCCGAATTCGTTGTAGCCGAAGCGGGTGACGATGCCGCGCGCGTCGCGGAGTTCGACCAGGTTGTTGCGAGCGTCGTAAACCATCGCGACCGGATGGTCATCCAGGCCGTTCCCATCGGCGTCGCCGCCGCGAACGGGATCGGCGATCTCGGTCACGTTGCCATTGGCGTCGTATTCGAAGAAGAGCAGAGGCCGCTGCGGGTCGGGGGACTCGACGACGTCGGGCTGGCGGCGGTTGAAGCTGAAGTGGTGATAGCGGGTCTGGCGACCCAAGGCATCCTGAAGCAGGGCCGGACGGCCCAGAAAGTCCGTTTCCTCGACGGTCGAAGTTCCGTTGTCGAGATCGGTGATTTCCGTCCTTCCGGCGGCGGGGTCGAAGCGGCTTTGGAACTGGTTACCCCGGGTGTCGAGGAGGGCGGTGGCGCGCCCCATGAGGTCATGGACCTGCTGGCTGTCCCTGAAGTGGCCGGGCAGCGTGACGGTGGTCAGCGCATGGTTGGTGTCGTACTGGTAGGTGGTGACCGACGAGGTTCCCTCGCGCGTGCGCGTGACCGCGGCAAGGTTGCCGTCGGCGTCGTAATCGTAGCGCGCCTCGTCGCCGGCCAGGCCGGCGGCCCGGCTGACGCGGTTGGAGGCGTCGTAGCTCAATCGGAGGGTCTGTCCGAGCGGATCGGCAATGGCCACCAGCAGCCCGTTGGTGTCGTAAACGTAGCTGACCGCACGGCCGCGGGCATCCAGGGCGCGGAGGAGGAGGCCCTGGCGATCGAACTCGGCGCTCGTTCCATTGGGCATCGACCACCGGTATCCCAGCGTCACGGGATCCTGGGCCAGGGCGCTGCCGTCCGGCGCCTCGCTGCCGCCGGGGCTGAAGTCCGGCAGGCCGTCGGCGTTGAGCCCGCTATAGAAGAAGAGCCCCGCCAGGCGCTCGGTTTCCAGCGTCGAGACAAAGGTCGAGGTGCGGCCGCCGGCGCGGTTGACCACGCGGATCTCGCCCTCGCGGAGGCCGTTGAGGAAGCCGAACAAGCTCCGCGAACTGCTGAAGAACTCGGGTCGGGCAAACTCGAGCTTCATGGGCGCGCAGTCCCATCCGTAGCCGAAAGGCCCCGGGGCCGGCTCGGAGGACCGGTAAAACCGGGTCAAGCCAAAGGGCGCGTCGCCCGGCGTCTGGCAGGCAAAATCGGTGTCCGCCCGCGCGTCCAGCCCGTCCACGTGGCGGGTGTTCAGCGACAGGGCCACGGCGGTCTGGTCCTGTCCGTTGAAATTCACTGTCCAGCGCTGCGCGAGCGGGCCCGGGCGGGACGCCAGCACGTTGGTGCGCAAATCGGCGGCCGCGCCGTTGTCATAGACATAGGTGTTGGGGGTCTCGAGCGAGACTCCACCGTAGATGACCACATGAACGACCCCGCCGGAGACCTCCTGGTACCGCTCGTTCTGCACGGTTTGGACAAAGCGCGGCGTGTTCTCTCCGGGAAGTTTGACCTTGTCGATCCAGGAAAAATCGATGGGGATGCGGTTGTCGTAAAGGAAGCGGGCAAAGGCGATGGCTTTGGCCGCCTGCTCCAGGCGCTGAAAAATGCGGAAGGCGTAAGGCCCCGCCGTGTCCACGCCTTCGCTGGGGTACCTGTAAACGGCGAATTCCTCCAGGGCGATCGCGGCGTAGTTGCCGGTAAACCACTGCGCAAACGCCTCGGCATTGGTGTCCGCGCCGCCCTGGCCGGCATAGACGCTTTCCGTGAGCAACTGCACGGCGGCGCGGTCGAAGACGAAGGCATTGGTTTCGGCCGAGCGCACCAGCCGCACGTCCGCGGGCACGAACCAGAAGCGGGAGGCCCGCGCCGTGCCGTCGGCCGCCGCCGCCTCCAGCCAGCGCTGCAGCATGCTTTTGTAGCCCGGGACGGAGCTTTTGACCTGGAACCCGAGCACGTTGTCCCGCTCGGCGGCCAGGGTCTTCATGACCCGGTCGGCTTCGAGCAGCACCCAGCCCATGTCCGTGTCTTCGAGGCCGGCAAACAAGTGAACGAGCTGGGCCACGTTCGGGTTGCTCTCGAAACCGGGTTGAGGATCGATGGTCACGCCCGGATCCTCGGCGCTGCCGAACACCGCGCGCACCGCCGTCACAAAATCGGCCAACTGAAGGTCCGGCACCGCTCCGCCGGCGCCGTTCGTGCCCAGCAGGACCACCTGCCCAGTCTCGGCATCGACGGTGGCGCCCGTGATGGCCGCCAGGTCGCCCACAAACCCGGCCGCGCGGTTGAGCAGAACCCCCCCGCGATCCAGCGAGCGGCCCATCTCCCGGTACTTCGAAAGGATGTCGGTGGCCGATCCAAACCCGCCGGAGGCGGGCTGCCAGCTCGAGGAGGGCAATCGGTCTCTGAAGCTGGAGGCGGGCAGCGGAATGCGGTTGCCGATCCACTCGCCGGCCCACTTCCCCACCCCGGCGGCGAGGGCGAAGGCGCCCTTCAAGGGGGTCAGCACGGTTTCGAGCACGGCCTTGCTTCCCGAGAGGAGCAGTTCGGGCATGGTCGCTCTGCCTCCCGCCCAACGCTGGGAAACGTCGTAGTAATCTTTCCACTTCAGCCCAACGTCCGCGAACTTCAATACATCGAGCTTCTTGAGCATCACCGGCGCATCGAGGCGGCCGAGGAATTCGCTGGCCGTCTTTGTGGCGTTGAAGTACTCGGGGCGCAAGCCGCGGCCGCCGGTCAGAAACGGCTGGGCCAGCCACTGTAGCGGCACGCGCTTGAAGGTCTCCTTCATGCCAGCATGCAGGAGTTCGCTCTGGAGCGCCATATCGGAGGTGATGCCGCGAATGCCGTCGTACCAGGCCCGCCAGACCTCCCCGTTCGAGAACACGCCGAGGCGGCCCCAGTCCTTTCCCTCGGGGTCGCTTCGGGCGATCGGGTTGTTGCGGACGTACGTGTAAGGTCCTTCGCCATTGGAGAAGCCGAAGGGATCCTTGCTGAGGAAGCGCCCTGAGCCTGGGTCATAATAGCGGGCGCGCAGGAAGTGAAGGCCGGTGACCCGCTCGAGGCGTTCGCCGCCAAAGAGCAACTCGTTGGCCGGGGGCGCTCTTCCGGCCCGGGTTGTTTCCCGGCGCAGTTCGCCAAAGGAATCGTACTCGCAAGCCTGGATCGTCTCTCCCGCCCGGTTTGCCAGCGCCACGGTCGAGCCCAGGGCATCCTGGAGATAATAGAGCGCTTCCGTCTCTCCGGGCAGGAGGCCGGACACCCGCCCCAATCCGTAAACGTAGATCGCCTGGACCCGCCCCGAGCCGTCCGTCTCCAGGAGCGGCTGCGAGCACTCGCGGTTCGGATCGTTAACGTACTCGGTGCGCGCGCCGTTCAGGATGCGGGCAATACGGTCGCCGTTGCCGTCGTATTCGTAACGAACCAGATTCACGCCGTCCTCCACCTGGACCAGCAAGTTGCGGCTGTCGTAGCTGTATCGAACGGTGTTGGTCGCCGTCACCCTGGACACGAGGTTGCCCATGGGATCGTAGAAATACTGCGCCACCGCGGCCCCGCCGGCATCGGTGACGGAGTCCAGCCGGTTCTCGCTGCCATAGTGGTAGTATTCCACCGCCGCCGCCAACGGGCCGGGGCCGTCCGGGTCGGCGCTTCGGGACAAGCGATTCGCGTTGTCGTCGTAGGTGTACTCGACCGCGCTGCCATCGGGGTGCTCGGCCCGAATCAACTGGTCGCGCGCGTCGTAGGCGTAGCGATAGACGTTGGTCGCCATAGCAAGGGGACCGGGGACGTCCAGGGCCAGCCGGCGGATCGTCACCTGTGTCCGGTTGCCGTTGTTGTCCATGCCGTAGTGAAACGCGGCCACCAGTTGGCCGAAGGCATTCGTATGGACCAGGTCGGTGAGTCGGGCGAAACTGTCGTAGGCATATTGGCTGACGATGCCGTTGGGCAGCTGCGCGGATTTCAACAAGCCATCCGGGTAATAGGCGTAGGCGGTGGCGTTTGTGCCATCGGCCACCGTCTCCAGCCGTCCTGCCGCGTCATACCCGTAGCACACGGTCGCGCCGTGCGGGTAACGGAGCGAGGTGACCCGCCCGGCCGGGTCATAGCCGTAAACCACGGCGCCGCGGCCGCGAGGCAGGGTGATCCGGGTGAGCCGATCCAGGTCGTCATAGGCATAGGTCGTCACCCCGGTCGGATCCTCCAGGCGCGTGAGGTTGTCGTTGCCGTCGTAAGCGCAGCGGACGGTGTCGTTGGTGTCCGGGCCGTCCATTTCCACCAGCCGTCCCAACCCGTCGTGCGTCAAGCGGGTGACCCGCCCCAACGCGTTCGTGACCCACTGAAGGTGGTCGAGCAAATCGTAGCCGACGCACCTGCGGTCAAGCATGGACTCGACCCGGACGATCTCGAAACGCGCCTGGTTTGTGCCTCCGGCAGGAGCCGCCGCCAGCACGAGATTGGCCCCCATCTGCAGCGGCGTCTCCAGCGACATCCTCACCCCGTTCCATTCATACTCCAGGCGGTAGTGGGCGTTGGTGGTGAACGGAGCCGAGAGCAGGCGCACGCGGTCGGGCGCGGCCGCCAGGCTGAGGGCCGACGCCAACAGGGCCAACAGCAGCCCCAGGGCCCGAGAACGGGCCCCGCCCCATCCAACCACGGCATGGATTCCGAGTAACGCTCCAGACATAGGGCTACATGGCGAGCGGCACAGTGCCAACGCCCGCTCGATCAAGTCAACAGAGAACCCCGGCCCTGAATCCGCACGTAAGTCGCCCTGTCTCACCAACCTCAGGCTTTCTCGAACGGGCAAGGGGACTGCGAACACGTGCGACGCGGATTCAGATGAGCCGGCCCGCGGCGCGGGGAATCCATGGATCCAGCG
>JAKLEJ010000141.1 GCA_022711695.1 Verrucomicrobiota bacterium
GGCGTTCCGATCCACACCAATCTCGACCAGATGATTATCCGGCGAGCGCCCGGCAACACGGGACAGAAGCCCAGGCATATCTTCGTCATCGTGATGGAGAGCCATGATGCCTGGCCCATGATGGACCAGTACAGGTCCCTGCGTCTTGCCGAAGGTCTGCGGGAACTGGCCCAGGGTGGCATCCGGATCCCCGCCTTTCTGCCCGCCAGCGACGGCACCGTCTCCTCGATGTCCACCTTCATCACCGGCTTGCCGGACGCCGGCATCCAACTCAACCTGCATGCCGGGGCCCGCACCCCCTTCCCGACGGCCCCGGCGGAGATCTTCAAGCGGCTGGGCTATCGCACCCGCATGTTTCGGGCCGGCTTCCTGAGCTGGCAGGACTACGGCGATTACTGTGTGCGCCAGGGCTTCGAAGAAGTCCATGGCGGCGGGCACATGTTTCAGGGGGGCGACCCGCGCGAGTGGGGAGTGGACGACGATCGCCTCTTCTCCTACGTTCAGCAGCACACCCCCGACGACGCCCCCAGCTTCAACATTCTGCTTAGCCGCACCTTTCATCCCCCCTATGGGCTGGATGTCTTCGGCATGGGATACCCAGTCCGCGAGATCCCGCCGGACCTCAAGGCGCTCTACGACCGGAAGACCTCTCTCAGCATCTTCGGGCACCTCTGGTTCGCTGACCGTGAACTGCGCCGATTTGTCCTGGAAACGGAGCGCCGCCTGCCCAATTCGGTCTTTGCCATCACCGGAGACCACTGGTCGCGTCGCAGCATCGGCAGCCGGCCCAACCTCTACGAACGCAATGCGGTGACGATGGTCTGGCGCGGCTCCAACGTGCTGGCCGGGGTGCGCCCGCCGCCCAGGATGGCCGGCGCCCATATCGACATCGTCCCCACGCTTGTCGAAATGGTCGCGCCGGCAGGATTCGAGTATCACGCCTTCGGCCGCAACCTCTTTCTCCCGCACCCCGCGCCAGTCGGCTTTGGCCATAACGCCGTGGTAACGCCCGATTTCGTCTTCGAGATGGCGAATCCCTCGCAGGTCTTGAGCCTGTTGGACATGGTGTTGCAGCAGCGCCCCGACCTGGCGACGCCGCTGGCGCTGAGAAACCGGGCCATCCAGGCTGTGGCCTGGTGGCGCGTCGTCAAGGGACCGTTCTTGCCATCTGGCGCGCCCTTGCCCCCCCCAGTAGCCTGGCGTTCACAACGGGTGACCGGCGCCTCTGAATCCACGCATTGAAAGCGCCATCAATCTCCTGCGCGCTTGAAGAAGTCGAATGCCGCCATTCTGCCTCGCGTTAAGCCAGGATTCCGTCGAGCGTTTGGCTTGCCTGCCATGCGCGAACGTGTAGCATCCTCCCCGACATTACGAGTCATGCGCCTGTTTCAGATCATATTCAACCCGACCAGCGCGGCCGAGCTGTCGCGGATGCCTCGCGAGCTGCAATTGAAGATCCTCGGGGACTTCCGGGGATTGCCACACGAGGTCATGAGCACCGAGCTCGAGCGGTTCGGCAAGCTGGAACGCTCCGGCAAGGTTCTCCACCGGTTCCGCATCGGCGATTACCGGGTCTATTTCGAGCGCCACGAACTGGGCGTGGTGGTGCATCGCATTCTCAGCCGCAATACCCTCAAGGATTTCCTCTTCCGATCCAACCTGCCGGTGGCCGAGGATGAGGCCCTGCAGAAGAACCCCAAGTTCTGGGAGCTGATCGAGGCGGCGAAATCGACCGTCCCGGTGCTTTGACCGGGGGGGTGCCGGCCGTGGCGGCGCGAGGTGAATCCGCGCAGGCTCCGAGCCTCCGAGCCGTCAGCCGGCTGCGCATTTGGAAATGACTGCCGCCGCTTTGCCCGAGTGAGGTTGGGCGCGGATTCGCGTCAGACCGTCTGGCCGGACAGGCGCGAGAGCCAGGCGGCGCTCGAGGCCTGGGTTTCGGCCGCGCGATAGGCCGTGAGCGCCAGCAGAATCAGCAGCAGGGCAAATCCCAGCCGCAAGGCGCTGAGCGTGCGGATGCGTTGTTCGGTTTTCGTGGCCCAGTCGATCCAGTCCCGAAGCCGCCAGGGAGAAACGGTTAGCCACATCCCGGCGATCACCATCGCGTAGGCGCACGTCACGATCACCAACCGCCAGTCCGTGTCCACCCAGCGGGCGGTATCGACCATCAGCTTGGCCAGCAGCAGGAGGAGGACTGCCAGGCCGCGCACGGCCAGGAAGTCATAGACGAAGATGCACGTTCCCAGGCCCACTCCGGCGAAGAGCAGGTAAAACATGCTGCGCATACGCGCGAAATCCGAGAGCGACTCGACGCTGACGTTATAGACGAACCAGGCGGTGGCTAGCAGCATGAGCGCGACGCCGGTGGGGATGTGGCGGGGGAACTTCCGGGCCACCTGCCTGAAAGCCTCGGGCTTGAGCAATCCGTAGAGCCCGGGCACCGCGGCGACCAGGCCCAGCACAAGCGACAACGTCCACAGTTTGATTCCAAACATACGAAACGCCCAGAGAATGCGAGGGGCCGCGCGCCGAGGCGAGCAAATTGTTGGGGCGCGCGAGCAGGCCCCGCCGGCCTATTCGGCCTCGGACGCGGCCGGCCCATGCCACACGCTGCCCCCGAAGGTGGTGACGTAGAGGGCCGCCGCGTTCGCCGGGTCCGGGACCACCCGCTGGATGTTCGAGAACGGCAGTTTCCGGAACGGGGTCCAGGTTTGCCCCTCGTCTTTGGAAAGCCACAGGCCCGCGCCCGGGGCGCCTTCGGTGAGAGTCATGTAGATCCAGCCGGGCTTGGAGGGATGAAAATAGCCGCCGAACGTCTGCGGCCCCTCCCGGCCGACGCGCCGCCAGGTCAGCCCGCCATCGCGCGTGAGGTAAAGCCCGCCGGATTGGTCGCCCCGCCCGGCGTCGCAAACCCCCGCCACGATCCTGCGGCTGTCTTGAGGATGGACGGCAAAGTCCTTTGGGTAAAGGAAGGGCTGCGAGCCGTTGACTTTCTCCCAGGTTTCGGCGCCGTTGGCGGACCGGTAGAGCCCGACGCCATCCTTCATGAGCGGCTGGCCGGCGGCGGGGCGCTTGGCGCAAATCATGGCGAAGAGCGTGCCGTCGGCTTGCAGCGCCACTTTCGAGACGCGCAGGTTCTCGGGGCTCCCCAGCCCTTCCTTGCGAAGGACCCACGTCCTGCCGTCATCGGTGGATTTATACACTCCCGCGTCGAACACCCCGGCATAGAGGGTGCGTTTGCCGGGCGGGCTGCGCGGATCGAGCACGATCGAGGTGACCGGTTTGCCCGGCAGGCCCTGGCCTTCCGGCTTCCAGGAGGCGCCGTAATCCCGGGAAAGGCACACGCCGCCCGGGCGTTTGTGGCCATGCCGTTCCGAGACGATGTTGTCGTTTGGAATATCGTGGACGTCGGAGAACGCGCCCCAGATTCGCCCGGGCGCCGCCGGATCGAAGGCCATCTCGTAGCAGGTGTTCCGCCACGGAGCCCAGGAGTTCTTGTCCCACCACAGCCAGGTTTTGCCGGCATCCAGCGAGCGGGCCATGCCGATGTCCGTGTAGGCGATGTAGTGGCGGCGGGGGTCGGAGGGATCGATGTAATAGTTCCATGTGGTGGTGACGACCAGCCCGTTGCAGACCCAGGCCGAGCGCGGCCCGGGTTTTTGGCCCGGGGCCGGGGAGGCGTGTCCGGCGATCCACCGGGCCCCGCCGTCGTGCGTGATGTGCGGTTCGTTGCGCACGAGCAGCACGCGCTCGGCATCCGTGTTGCAGATGGCGACGCCGAAGGGAGTCTCTCCGCCCTTGAACGACTGCCCGGTCGAGGCGGTGACAAAATCCGGCTCGACGTTGCAGTCCTTGAACCGCGGGTCCTGGAAATACACGGCCCGCCAGGTGTCGCCGGCATCGTCGCTGCGATAGACCGTATCGCTGTGGGGCGGATGAAAGCCGGTGCTGGTGTTGAAGGCGTAAACCGTCATCGGCTTGGCATCGGCGGCCAGGAGGTCTTTGTATTGCGCAATGGAACCGTAGGCCCATTGATCGGCCTTGCTGGTTTCCAGGTTGAGGCCCCGTCCCATGGCCCATTCCCAGGTCTGGCCCCGATCGCGCGAGCGGTAGATGCCGCCCCTGAAGACGCCGTTCTGCGCTTCGCTCCGGACCGAGCAGTAGAGCATGATCACGCCGGTCGCGGCATCCGATCCGGCGGCAAAACCCTGGAGTGCCGCGTTGGGCAGGCCATTGGTTTTCGAGGCCCAGGTCCGGCCTTCGTCGTCCGAGCGCCAGATCCCCTGGTCGCTGGCCGCGAAGAGGACCCGCCCGCCCCGGGTGCGGTCGAAATGAAATCCGAGCGTCTGACCGGTCGGCCCCGGGCAGGCCACCCAGTTCGCGCCCGCGTCGCGCGAGAGCCAGCAGCCTCCGGAACGGCTGCCCGCCAGAAGCGCCTCCGGATTGGCCGGATTGATGGCGATTTCTCCCTGCAGTGAAGGCTTGAGGTTGCCCAGGGCCGAGAAGGTCCTGCCGCGGTCGCGGCTGATCCGCAGACGTCCTCCCGAGGAGGCGTAAAGCACGTCGGGATTCGTCGGATGAAACCCCGGCCGGCAGCGGGTGTCGCTGCGCAGTTGGGCATGGTGAATCATGCGCCAGTGGCGGCCGCCATCTTCGGAAAGGTAGGCGGCGCTCATGTCGCAATTGATCATCATCAGGTTGGGGTCCGCCGGCGAAATGGCCGGCGCGAACATGCCGCCGCCTCCCGACAAGCCCAACGGCTCCCAGGGGATCGCGGCCCCCGATGCGATGGTGGCCGGCGCGACGGCGATGACCCCGGCCACGAGACTGATGCCCACACAGACCGCCAGCTTGTCTTTTCCGCCAGGAAACGCGCGTCCGGGCGAAACCGCCCCTCCGGAAGGTTTTGGGCGGGAGATGGCCGTTGTGACTCGCATGGTTATTTCGGGTTGCCGACCAGGTCGCCGAACGCCGGCAGCAGGTCGTACTTCTTCTGCCACGGGGTGTACATGAAGCCGCGGAGGTTCTTCGTCTGCCGGCCCAGGTCGAGCCAGCCCTTGACCTCGTTCAGATCGTCGGCATCGTAATAGCACGCCGCCAGCGTTTGAAAGCCCTCGTCGGCGAAGAACTTCAAGCTCTTGGGCCGCGGCGCGCCGCCCCACACCGCGAGAACCAGGTCCTTGGGAATCTTCTTCCACGAATCCGTGTAATCGCCTTCCACCAGGTAATAGTCGCCGTGCGCGTTGTGGTTGGGATCGAACATGTCGCTCCAGATATAGACCTGTGCGCCGGGCATGTGGCGGCGGACAATCTGCGCCTGCCGGGTCACGCACTCGCCCAGCAGTTCGGCCATGTTCCGGCCCCGGCACGCCGCGCACGTGCCGCCCATGCGGATTTCGTCCATGTTCAGCATCACGCGGCGCGGCTGGAGACGTTCGGCCAGCAGCCGGGCCTCGTGATCGAAGATCTCGTAGAGGGCCGGCTCCGCCATGCAGACGGTCACCTGGGAGTCGTGAATGACCATGGGATGATACCAGCTCACCCGCAGTCGCTGGCCGTCCCGGATGCCCCCGCCCGGGAGAATCTTGAGCGGCGGCGCAGGGCGGTCGATGCGGTAGGGACTGTAATCCGGATCCGCCATGGGCGCATAATCGCGGCCTTCGACAAAGGTGGTGGCGCCGTCCTCGCTGCGCACCGTCACCGGAGTGCCGGGCCGCTTCAGGACGTTGAGGGGGCCGACCTCCTCGATCGTCCAGTCGTCCAGCCACAGCTTGCCGGATTTCCCGCCCCACATCCCCGCATAGATTCGCACCCGGTCGAAGCTCGCGCTGTTGAACAGGAACGTCAGCTTGCGCCAGTCTCCAGTCGGGGGCAGTGAGAACGTTCGGGGAGCAAGCGAGCGTTTCTCCGTGAGAACGGAAATCTGGAAGGAACTGGCGGGGGCCAGGGCCTCGGTCCGCGCCCACAGGCTGACGCGGTAGGAGCGGTGCGGGCGCAGGCGAACCTCCTGCATCACCCGCCCGTGGCCGTGGGGGTTGGCGGTGAAGTTCTCCAGGCGCAGGGAGGCGTTGCCGCCATGCTTGATGGCCGTGTCCGCAAAACTGATCTCGCCCGGCTGGTCGTGGAAGTTGAACCCCTTGAAGCGCTGCCCCGTGAACTCCTCGAAGCCGCTGTTGGCCAGCCGCACGGTCTCGTCCGGCACAAATCGCGCCTCGCCGCCCTGGACGAGAAACGGCGCGTCCTGCACCGGCAGACCCTCGGCCAGGTGGCGGTCGTGCGACAGGGCGCTGCCGCCGTAGCCCACCGAGAACACGGCCGGGATGAGCTCGAGCTTGTTGCGCGCGCAGGCGGCTTTGACCTCGTCCAACCGCCGGAAGTAATCCGGCGTCTTTTTGCAGAGGGCGTCCAGGCCGAAGGACATCACCGCGCCGTTGAACCCGTGCCGGCCCGCCTTGTCGAGCACCTGCCCGATTTCCGCGGGGTCGGTGTCCTTCCCCAGCCCCCACCCGAACACCCACACGAAGCGATCTGTGTAGCGCGTCGCCGGGGCGGACGCCACCAGGCCCGAGGGCAGATCCTCGCGGTTGAGCACCGCCGGGTGGTCCAGCAGTTCTTTGGTGTGCTCATTGGCGGCCAGGCTCCATTTGGCGTTCCAGGACATGAAGAAGCTGGTCTTGGGGAACTCCTTGATCAGCCCCTCGATGAACCGCCGGTAATCGTAGTTGCCGGGGGGATTCTGGGACCCGTGCGGGCCATATTCGGTAAACCCGAACGGCTTGGGCAGGGCGGCCAGCTCTTCATAGCCTGTGATGTGCTGGCGATCCACCAAGTCCGTGTAGGCGTCCAGCCCCACCAGGTCCACGTAGCCGTCGCCGGCGTAATAGGTTGCCGTCTTCTGGCCGTGGTTGGGACCATAAACCCAGAGCAAATTGTCCAGGCCCTTGGTTTTCGAGAAATAGTCGAACATGTGGCGCCAGACCCGGATGAACGTCTGAGGGTCCTGGGCGCCCCACCAGAACCAGCCGCCATTCATTTCGTGGAAGGGCCGCCACAGCACCACCACCCCCGCATCCTTCAGTTCCTTCAATCCCTCGGCCATCAGGTCCAGTTGCTGCATCCAGCGGGTGTGCGTGTCCGTGCCGGGCTCGAGCAGGTCGGCCAATTTGACTCCTTTGTCGCGGAGCCCGCCGCCTTTGGGGTTGGCGGGGTTGTACATATGCGCCATCACGGTGACCAGGCCGCCCTTCCGCCAGTAGTCCAAGGCCACCTGGTTGGGGACCTTCCAGGTCAGGCTGCCCCGGCCGAAGTCGGCGTAATCCACCCCGATCAACGCCGGCCAATGGCCGGTGCGCTCGAAGATCCGATCCATGATGCGCAGGTTGGCGCCGTTGCCGAAGTCGCTGAACTGACCCGAGAGGATGCGCCGGCCTTCCTTGCGGCCATCCAGTTGGTGAAAGTAGTCCAGGATGCGTCGCGCGGGGGCGCTGGTGTTGGGGTTGGCCGGTTCGGCGGCGAAGGCGACGGTCCCAGCCAGAACCAGGGCCAGGAGGGTGAACGAGCAAGGGCTTTTCATGGATTGGCTTGTAGTTGTGTGTCGCGATACCCCTACGCCATTTCCGCGCCGGATTCCAGAACAATGCGGTGGTGTGGTGGACTCCGCGCTGAACGGGCTTGACGATCCAGGCCATCGACCCGATGAATGGCGTCACCATGTCTGGAATACACGCCACTCCCATCTCACCCCGCTCTCGTTCGACCCAAATCCCGGCGGCTGCCATGGCTCAAGGCCTTCGTCGGCGCCCGTGCCGGGGCTTTCCGCTGGCGGGATGGCGGTTGGCGAGTTTGGCGCTTCTGTGCGCGGGGGGCGTCATCGCCGCGGCCCAGGAACCGGCGCGGAACTTGCGCTGGAACGTGGCCGAGGCTGGCGCCAAACCCGATGGCCAGGCGGATTGCACCGCCGTGTTCCAGAAGCTGCTGGACCAGGCGGGCAGGGCAGGGGGCGGCGTGGTCGAGGCGCCTGCCGGCCGTTACCGGATCGATGGCAACCTCACCATTCCGGCCAACGTGACCCTCCAGGGCATCTACCGCATGCCGCCCACCTCCGGGCCGCGCGCGCTGACGAATCTCACCGGAACGGTGCTGCTGGCTTACGCCGGGGGCGGCTCGGC
>JAKLEJ010000142.1 GCA_022711695.1 Verrucomicrobiota bacterium
ATAAACCCGCCCGCGGCCCCAATGGCCTTTCCCAGGGTGCCCATCTGCACTTCCACGCGCCCGCCAACTCCTTGCGCCTGGACCCATCCGCGGCCGTGGTCCCCGTAGAGCCCGGTGGCGTGCGCTTCATCCACCATCAACCAGGCCCCGTAGCGTTCCTTGAGCGCCACCAGCTCTCGCAACGGCGCCTGGTCGCCGTCCATCGAGAACACGCTTTCGGTAACGATCAGCGCGGAAGGCGCGCCATGGGCTGACCCGGCGGCCCGCTTCTCACCGGCCCAGCGAAGGATCCTCTCCAAGTCATCGAGGTCGTTATGGGCGAAGACGCGCAGCGTGGCGCCGGACAGCCGGGCGGCGTCCACGATGCAGGCATGGGCGAGTTTGTCCACGATCACCACGGCGTCCTTATCCGCCAGGGCGCCGATGGCGCCCAGGGCGGTGGCATAGCCGCTGGAAAAGCTGAGGGCGGCTTCGGTGGCCTTGTAAGCCGCCAGTTGCTCCTCCAGTTCGTGATGAATGGCCAGCGAGCCGCAGATCAGGCGCGAGGCGCCCGCGCCGCCGCCATAGCGCTCAATGGCCCTAAAGGCGGCTTCCTTGAGGGCCGGGTCATCGGCCAGGCCAAGGTAGTCATTGGAGGAGAAGTTGAGCAGGGGTCGTCCGCCGATCTCGATGCGGGGCCCCTGGGGCGAATCCACCCGGCGCAATTCGCGGCCCAGTCCCTGGGCGCGCAGCGCCTCGAGACGCCGACGCATTTCCTGGTCAAAGCCTGCATCCATCCGCCGGTATCCTCCGAAACCTGGCGGTCCTGTCAACCGTGGGCTATTGACTTGGCGAGGGGCCGGGAACACACTCAAGAAGTGCCGCACCAGACGTTCACGCTTCAGGAAGTGGCTCGGTACCTCCACATGAGCGAGGCCGAGGTCGAGCGCTTTGTGGAAAACGAGGAGATCCCGGTGGAAACCCGGGGCGAGCGCTGGGTCTTTCGCCGGCGCGACGTGGACGCCTGGGCCTCGCAGCATATCCTGGGCATGAAGGACCGCCCGCTGGCGGATTACCACCAGCAGTCGTCGCGCGGCACGCGTCTCTTCCTCGAGAACGAGGCCATCATGTCCGAGTTGATGCAGCCGGCCTGGATCGAGGCGGCGATGCCGGCCAAGACGCGGGCCTCGGTGCTGCGGGCGATGACCGCCCTGGCGGACAAGACCGGCCGGGTGTGCGATGCCAGGGATTTGCTGGCCAGCCTGGAGGCGCGCGAGGAACTGTGTTCGACCGCGGTCCCCGGAGGACTGGCCTTGCTGCACCCCCGGCACCACGATCCCTACATGTTCGAGTCCTCGTTTCTGGTGCTGGGACGAACGGTCCAGGAAATCCATTACGGCGCCCCGGACGGACTTCCGACCCATCTCTTCTTCCTGGTCTGCTGCCAGGACGACCGGCTCCACCTGCATACGTTGGCGCGATTGTGCCTGATGGGGCTCAAGACGACTCTGCTGGAGCGGTTGCGGCAAGTCTCGACTGCCGCGGAAATGTACGACGCCATCATCAGCTCGGAGACCGAGGTGCTGGCGGCCGCCAAGCCGCGGGCCTGATCGCGCCGCCCTGGGAAGGGCGCCCCGGCGCTTGCCCGCAGGTGTTCGGATGCCGGAGGGCCCCCTCTCTTTGACGAGATGGCGAATTGCCTTTTCTCGCATCGCCCCCGCGCCTAACCTTCGCCCGGTTTGAGCATGTCCAACGCAGAAAAGTTGCTGAGGGAACTGGTGGCCCTGCCGAGCGTGAACCCGGAACTCATGCCCCCGGGCGATGCCCGCGCCGGCGAGTTGCGTGTGGCCGAGTTTCTGGCGGCCACCGCCGCCGCCGGAGGCCTGGAGGTGGAGCTGGCGCCTGTGTTGCCCGGCCGGCCCAACCTGCTCGCCCGCCTGGCGCCGGCGGGCCGCGTGCGGCGCCGACTCCTGCTGGCGCCGCATTCGGACACCGTGGGCGAGCCCTCCATGTCCGACGATTACTTTCGTCCGGTGAAACGCCACGGGCGGCTGCATGGCAGGGGGGCCTGCGACACCAAGGGGTGCGTGGCGGCGATGCTGAGCGCGCTTCTGGCCGTGGCCCGCGCCGGCGCCCGCCCTGGCGAGACGGAGATCGTTCTGGCCGTGTTGGCGGACGAAGAGGCGCAGCAACTCGGTTCAAGGCGCTTGATTGCCGAAGGTTTCAAGGCCGACTTCGCCGTGGTGGGCGAGCCGACCTGCCTGAAGGTGGTGACCGCTCACAAGGGCGCCGTCCGGTTCACGCTCGAAACGGTGGGACGGGCGGCGCACGGGGCCCGGCCTGAGTTGGGCCGCAACGCCATCCATGCCATGGCGCGCGCGGTGGACCTGATCGAAACTCGCTACGCGCAGTTGCTTCGCCGGCGCCGGCATCCGCTGCTGGGGTGTCCCACCATCAATGTGGGGTGGATTCAAGGGGGTGTTCAGGCCAATACGGTGCCGGACCGTTGCCAGATCAAGATCGATCGACGCACGATTCCGGGCGAATCCAGCGGGAGCGTCCGGGCGGAACTCGAGTCGTTGCTGCGCGGCAACGGGCTGAAGGTCCGGTTCTGTCCCTCGGCCGCCGAGCGGTCCTGCAAGCCCATGGAAACCGATCCTGACCTGCCGTGGGCGCAAAGCCTCCGACGCCTGGCCGGGCAGCGCGCCCCGGCGGGGGTGAATTACTTCAGCGACGCCTCGATCTTGTCGCACGGCGGGATTCCGACGGTGATCTTCGGGCCGGGCGACATCGCCCAGGCCCACACCGCCGACGAATGGATTTCGATCGGCTCGCTGGAGCGGGGCGCGGCCCTGCTGGAGACGTTTCTGAGGTCGTTGCCATGAGCCGGAACTCGACCAGGCTGGCTTTCTTTCGCCAGAGCGGCTGGATGGTCATCGCGGCCGTGGTGGGCGGAGCGCTCATGTACGCGGTGCACAAGGCGGCCAGCCGCATGGCCAAGGAGGAATACGGCGTCTTCGCCACCATGCTCCAGATGCTCACCCTGATGACCATTCCGGCCATCGGGCTGCAGACGGTGGTGATGCGCCAGACGGTGGCGGCCACCACCGATCCGCTGCGGCGTCAACTGAGCCAGGCGGTGCGCCGGTTGCTGCAGGGCACGGGGTTGATCTGGCTGGTGGGGCTGCTGGCGGTGGGTATCTGGCAGGGGCGGTTGGTCGAGTCCTTCAAAGCCAGCAATCCTGCCACGATCTGGCTGACCGCCGCCTGGGGTTTGTGGGTTTTCTGGCTCCCCATCTACGTCGGCATTTTGCAGGGGCAACAGAACTTCCTGTGGATGGGATGGGTCTCCATCCTCGGCGGGGCCACTCGCCTGGCGGCCATCATCGTCTTCGTCGTGTGGCTGGGCATGCAGGCGGCCGGGGCCTGCCTGGGCGTCCTGGTCCAAGTGGCCCTGGCGGGGATCCTGGCCGGATGGCTCACGCGTCGCGTCTGGATGAGCCCCGGCGAGGCTGTGGCCTGGGGTGATTGGCGAAAGCGCGTCATCCCCCTGACCCTTGGGCCGGGGGTGATCACCTACATGATGAGCCTGGACATGATTGTGGTGCAGTACTTCTTTCCCGAGATTCTCACGGGCTACTATGCGGCGGCGGGAACGATCGGCCGGGCCCTGGTGTTCCTGACCGCGCCGATGACCCAAGTGATGTTTCCAAAAGTCGCGGAGAGCCTGGCCCGGTCGGAAAAATCCAACGCGGCCCTGTTGGCCCTTGGGGCCACCGCCCTGATCGGCGGCGGCGCCGCCCTGTTCTGCACGGTGCTTCCCAGCCTGCCGCTGCGCATCATCTACGATCCCTCCTATCTGCGCATCGCCTGGCTGGTGCCCTGGTTCGCCTGGTGCATGGCCCCGCTCACCCTCGGCTCGGTGCTGGTGAACAATCTCCTGGCCCGGGAGCGCTACCGCATGGTCGGATGGCTGGTGGTCATCGCCCTGGGCTATGCCGCCGCTCTGATTGTCGTTTGCCAACGCCAGTCTTCTCCGCTCCTGGCTGCCGGCTCCCTGGCGGACGGCCCCGCGCTGGTCGCCGGCCTGAGCCGGGATGCCAGGCCCGCGGCGGTCCATCTCCGATCCCGCCTCAGCGCAGAGACCGCGCGCCTGCTGTCGGGAAGCCACACTGGCCGGTCGCTTCCGCCCGAACTCGAGCAGGCCCTGCTGGCGGATCTCAATGGCGTCATCTCGGGCCCATGCTTCTTCGAGGAACGGCGCTTTGCGGGCGTGAATCTCTCGTCGGTGCTTCGCGAGTTCATTGCGCGAAACCAGCGCGCCAGCGCCTGGCCCGCCGTGAACCGTCTCCTGCTCGAGGAGGTCTTTCCGGCCGCGTTCAAGCCGCTGAACGACCGGTTTCTGCCGGTGGTTCAAACGCTGGGCTTGTTCGGGCTGGTGCTGGTCGCCGTCTCCCTCGGGTTCACGCTCCGGCGCAGGCCGGCGGAGTCCGCCACCCGGGAGAAGGCCCTTCTCCCCACCCCCGTCCCGGAATGAAGACGGCGGCGCGACCGGGATCGAGGGCGTGCGCCCCGAAGACGGGCACGGTTTCGTTCGCGGGCCCGCCGCTTTGCGTCGTCGGTAACATCAACCGGGACATCAAAGTCGCCGGCGCGCCGGCCTCGCCGCATCTGCTGCGCGATGGGGAAACGTCCGTGTCGAGCATCGTCGAAACGATTGGCGGCGGCGGCGCCAACAGCGCCTGTGCGGCGGCGGCTCTCGGCGCCGACGTGCGCTTCCTGGGGAAGGTGGGCGCGGATTTGCTCGGAGAGCGTCTCCGGCTGACGCTGGAGAGGCAGGGAGTGCGCGCGGCCCTGGCGCGTGATCCAGAGCAACAGACCGGCTCGACGGTGGCGCTGGGTCTCAGCGACGGCCAGCGCCATTTCCTGAGCTGCCTGCCCAACAACGACACGCTCCGCCTCGAAAACCTGGACCTGGGCGCCCTGGACGGCTGCGGCCACTTGCTGCGCGCGGATGTGTGGTTCTCCGAGGCGATGCTGGAAGGCGGCAACCGCCGGTTGTTGGCGGAAGCCCGCCGCCGCGGTCTGGCGACGTCGCTGGACATCAATTTCGATCCGCGATGGTCCGGGGGCAACTCCCGCGAGATCCGACGACGCAAGCTGGCCCTGCGCGGCGTCCTGGAGTTGGTTGATCTTGTCCACGGCAACCGTCGAGAGCTGTGCGCGTTCACGGACAGTCCGAGCCTTCCCACGGCGCTGAAACGGCTGATCGAGTGGGGCGCCCAGTCGGTGGTGGTTCACCTGGGCGCGCAGGGGGCCGGCTGGTATTCAGGGAGCCGCTGGATGATGGAGCCGCCCTGCCGGGCGGTTCGGCCGATTCATTCCACCGGCTGCGGCGACGTCTTGAGCGTGTGCATGATCCTGCTCCACACCAGGACCGACTTGTCCCCGCGGGAAAAGCTGCGACTATCCAACCGGGTGGTGCGGGACTTCATGGAGGGGCGGCTCGATCTGATCCCGGAGCTGGCCTCCTGAAGCCCGCAACTCAAGACGGCGCATGAAACGAGCGCTTAAACTCATCGGGTGGCTGACGGCGGCGGCCGGCGCCCTCCTGGCCGTCGCGGCCCTGGCGTTGCTGGCCCCGGTGGATCGGACTCCCTTCCGCGAACTGCCCGCTTACGCGCGAGCGTCGGCGTCCCTGGAGCAGGCGCGAACCGCATCCCGCGTCAGTTTCGGCGAGTTGCGGGCCGGGTTTGGACGCGCCAGGCTTACCCCTGAGTTGGGCGCGGAGCGGGACGACCCGGCCCGGGGCCGTTTTCGCGCCATCCCGCTGGCGGGCTACGGCGCGCGCAAAGGCCAGCCGGCGACGGGGGTTGGCCAGGATCTTTGGGTCAAAGCCATCGCGTTCGCCCAGGGCGCGCACACCGGCGTGGTCGTCGGCGCGGATGCGCTGATCGTGCCGCGGGAAGTGGCCGAGGACGCGGCGCGCCGGGTGGCCGCCGCCCGGGGAGTGAGCCGCGGCGCTCTCTATTTCGGCGCCACTCATACGCATTCGAGCCTCGGGGGCTGGGGGCGGGGCGTGGTGGCGGAGCAATTCGCCGGGCCGCACACGCCCGGCGCCGCGGAGTGGTTTGCCCGGCAACTTGCCGCCGCCGCCGTGACCGCGCTGGACGACTTGAGTCCGGCCTCCGCGGGCGAGGGCTCTTTCCTGGCCCCGCAGTTCGTCCGCAACCGCCTGCGAGGCGACGCCGCTCCGGAAGACCCCGAGTTTCGCCTGCTGGCGCTCAGGCAGGCGGACGGAGATACCGCGGTGATGGGCAGTTACGCCGCCCATGCGACTGTGCTTC
Organism: Verrucomicrobiota bacterium; assembly: GCA_022711695.1. Taxonomy (GTDB): domain Bacteria; phylum Verrucomicrobiota; class Verrucomicrobiia; order Limisphaerales; family JACRJZ01; genus JACRJZ01. Next base: position 6,327 of record JAKLEJ010000142.1, read on the forward strand.
CGGCCTCCAACTTCCGGTTCCACGGCGATTACCCGGGTTGTTGGGAGGAGACGGTGGAGACGTCCAGCGGAGGTCTGGCCTTGTTTCTGGCAGGCGGCACGGGGAGCCACGGACCGAGGGCGGGCGCCCCCGGCCTGGACGGCGCAAAGAAGATGGGCAAAGCGCTCGGCGAACTGACTCTCCAAACCCTGGCGGGCATGAGACTGACCAACCAAGTCTGCTTCGGCTTTGTCAGCCTCGATATCCCGCTGCCGCCCTTGCAGGCCCGGATCGACGATGGGGTCCGGCTCCGGCCATGGGCGGCGCGAAGTCTCCTTCGCGTCGAGCCGAACACCCTTTTGCAGGGGCTCCGCGTCGGGGGCGCAGTCTGGCTTTCGACGCCCTGCGATTTCAGCGGCGAACTGGCGTTGGATCTGAGGGCCGCCGGACGCGTGCGCGGCCTGGCAGTGACGGCCACCAGTTTCAACGGGGATTACGTGGGCTATGTGATTCCGTCCGCCTACTACCATCTCGCGGGTTACGAACCGCGCCTGATGTCTTTCTACGGTCCGCAGTTGCCGGATTACCTTGCCGATCTGCTGCAAGGAATATCGAGTCTCCTGGCGCGGCCCTGAACCAGTTTGATGGGGCGCTCATGGAAGAAGTCTGCCTTGCAAGGAGAGTGGAAAAGGCGCGCTTTTGTTATTGACTCTCTGGCAGCTTCGGGAGGAGATTGCATCCTTAAAGACAACCCGTGCATTAACTCATATATGAAGGAACTTCTTTGCGGAACGGTCCTGTCCGCCTGCCTGGCGGTGTCGATGGCTCAAGCCCAGCCGCTGGCTTCGGACCAACTGCAGCTCCGCGTCGCCCTCCCCCTGGCGGCTGACCTCGGAATCGCTGGCAACAGCACTTTTAACCCCCGCTTTTTCGACGGCTTTCTCTACGTCAATCAAATCAGCGTGCCTGGTTTCGGCCGCTATCCGTCTGGCTCCGGCGTGGCCGGGTTGCTGGTGAACAACAGCGGCATTCCCTTGGAGCATCGCATGGTGGCCCCATTCCGCGGCGCCCTGGCCTCGTCCTACCTGCTGGGCTCGAGCATGGGGCTTTCGCCCGGGAACACCCTCTTGTCGCGCTACGACTTCAATGGGGGTAATCGCGTGGATGTCTCGACTCCCGGCAACCAGGCCGCGGAGGGGTTCGACTGGGTGGATGACGACACGATCGTCTTCACCGTCTATAACCCTTCAGCCAACCGCAAGCGGCTTTGCCTGGCGGACGTGACGGCCGAGCCCTTTGGCGTGAGCGCGAACACCTCATGGAATGGCAATGGCTACATCGAGACATCGGTGAGCACTCGCATCCGCAACGTGCGCGTGGGGGACGTTTACCACGGCTACGCCTACTACGGAGACGGCAACCAAAATACCAATCCCAACTTCTACGCCCTGGATCTCGCCACGGGCGTCGAGACCCTCCTTGGAAACGCGGGCGTTCTCATGGGCGCCGGCAGTTACGGGGTTTGGACGGTGCTGGAGCGGGGCGGTTATCTTTATGTGCAAACCACCGACAACGGAATCCAAGTTTACACGATGACAAGCGCCACTACCCTGGGTTCCCTGCTTGCGACTTATCCCAAGGCGAGCCTGGATGCAATCACGGGCTACACCGGCCAGTATTACGGCCTCGATGTGACGCCCGACGGGAAACAGCTCCTCCTGGGCGCGGCCGAGGGCCGTGTGTTCGAGTTGGGGCAACCCGTTCTTTCCATCGAGCGCGGCGCCGAGGAGGTGGTTCTGTCTTGGCCGCAGTCCGTCACC
>JAKLEJ010000143.1 GCA_022711695.1 Verrucomicrobiota bacterium
CCACCATGACCAGCCCCACCGCCACAAACGGAATCAGGAAAATCATCAGGAACCACTCGGGCTTGTGGCGCATCCAGCTTTGGACCGCTTGCGCCACGAAGACCGAGACGATCCCGTTCCAGAAGCACGCCACCAGGATGGCCCCCGCGAGCTTGCCGAGCCGCGCCGCGCCCGGCCGGAGGACCACGGACGCGGGCGCTTCGGCCGGCGACGTTTGAGGGGCCAGCGGAGACGCAGACCCGGCGTTGCCGCTTCCGGAGGCGGCCTGGTTGGACCGGCCCTGCGAATTCCACCCCTGCCTGAGGGCAAACACGATGCCGCCGCCGCCCACGGCCACGAAAATCAGCGGGAAGAGCCCCCACCAAAAACTGCCCGTGATCCCGCGGTCCAGGACGGCTTCGGTGGGGTCCCGCGGGTCCACATAACAGAAGGTCTTCAAGCCGGGCGGGTATCGCCGGACGACAGCGGCCTTGCGGTCGTGGCCGCTGGAGGAGCCGCCCATGAAGCTGTGGCGGTTGGCCTTGTATTCGCGGCCGGCCACCTCGTAGGAGTAAAGGATATTGATGCTGTAAGTCGTGCCATCGTCGCTGCTGTGGCTCCTGACGGAACTGGCCAGGACCGTGCAGGGGGTCTTCTGCCAGGCGCGCGCCGCCAGAACCCCCCAGAGGGGACGGAGGGTCATGAAGTAAGACACGGCCAACCCCACCGCCAGAAACACCCCGAAGAACAGGACCAGAACGCGACGGCCTGCGGCGCCGCCCCGCTCCGACAACGCCTTTGGCCGGGCGGGCGCGCTCTCGAGCTCCGGGGTTCGGCGGCGGATCAAGCCGCGCACGGAAAAGAAGATGCCGCCGCCGCCGATGGCCACGAAGATCAGCGGAAACAGCAGTGCAAACCCGGACCAGAGGCTTCCCCGCTGAAGCACAGCCTGGGCCGGGTCCGAGGGGTTGACGAAACAGGGGGCCTTGGAACCGGCGGCGTAACGAAGAACCAGGCGCTGGGCCTCGCCATAGTCGGAATACGACTTGGGCTGCAAGGCAAACTGGCGCGAAGTGTAGGACTGTCCCTTGAGGCTGTAGGTGTATTCGATCTCGATTTGGAACTCGCTCGTCGGCTGGCCCTGTTCGTTCTGGTCCAGCACGCGGCTGGATTCGATCGCGCATTCGACGCGCTCCCACGAATAGGTCCGCAGCGTGCGCAGAAACTCGCGCGCGATCAGGCCCTCGAAGAAGAGGCCCGCCGCCAGGAACACCGCGAAGAACGGAATCGCCACCAGCGCGCCGCACCCGCCGGGCGCCCGGCCCCGCGCAGAAGTCCTCAAGCCCGCAGCCATACAATTGCCCGCCAGTCTGAAGATTGCCGGCCGCTTTGCCAAGCGTTGGCTGAAACGGTTTCTTGACCCTGTGGCGCCTCGAAGGGAGATTACGGGCTGCGTATGCGGCTGAATGAGAACGACAGCCTGGCCTCCTCGCGAGGCTTTGGGCGGCGGACCGGAACCCGGGGATCGAAGGTGGGGCCGGCGCTGCTGCTGGCCTGGGGTGTCCTGGCGGCGTTGCAGGCCCCGGTCTGCGCCCAAACCTCACGGCCGCCCGCCGTCATCTTCGCCCCGGGAAATCGGACCGTTTACCAGGGGACTACTCCCACCGTGCTGACGGCCCCGGCACTGGACCCGCAGACAGCCGCGTTGATGCAGCAGGTCGGGTTGGATCCGAATGTGAGCGTGACGGCCGAATTCGACCCGCCCGTCATCTCGCTGGGGCAGCCGGCCACCTTCCGCGTGACCGTGACCGCGATGATCGAGGGGGTCTCCCTGCCGGACGCTCCGCCGGCCCCGCCAGGGATGACGCTGACCTTCGGCGGTCGCGGGTTCAACTACGGGGGCCTGGGCGGGATCATGCAGCCGCGCACCACGGTCAACTACCGTGTGGGCGTGCAGGCGGCCGGCAATTACGTGGTGTCCCCCTTCGAAGCCAACGCCAACGGCCGGAAGATCAAGACCCCCGAAGCCCGTCTGACGGTGCTGCCGCCCGGCGCGCCTGGCGCGCGCGAGGCCCTTCGGGTCGAGGTCGAAGCGCCTCCGGAAGAGTTCTACGTCGGTCAATCCATTCCGCTGCGCCTGGTGGTGCGCGACGCCGGCGACAACCGTTTGCAGGCGGTGTCCCAGCCCCAGGTGGCCGGGGAAGCTGTCCTGTTCGAGCAGGGGTTGCAGCGGCAGAGCCGCGAAGTGCGCCAGGTCAACGGCCGCTCCGTTCCGGTCTCGCTCGCCAGCATCAACATCACTCCGATCAAGGCGGGCCGGATCGAGTTCGTCGCCCAGGCTTACGCCCATGTGATGCGGACCACGCCCAATGCCGCCTTGGGCATTGGCATGACGATGGATACCGTGCTGGTGAACTCCGATCCCGTGGCCATCACCGTCAAACACCTGCCCAAGGAGGGCGAATTGGCGGGCTTCACGGGCGGCATCGGCAGCTTCGTGGTTGAACCGCCCCGCCTTTCCACCAACCTTGTCCGGGCCGGTGAGCCCGTGTCCCTGACCATCACCATCCGGGGCGACGGCAACCTGACCCGCCTCAACCCGCCCCGGCTGGATCGAGCCCCCGGCTGGCAGGTCTTTCCGCCTCTGAGCGACAACCCGGGATCGCTCCAGATGGCTTTGCGCGGCTCGGCCATCTTCACCTACACGCTTGTCCCCTTGAGCGAGCGCACGCAGGCCACGCCCGCCATGCCCTTCTGTTTCTTTGACCTCAAGCGTCGGGCTTACGTGGATGCCACCATCCCGCCGGTGGCCATTCGGGTCCTGCCGGCGCCCGGCGGCGCGCCAGCCGTTGCGGAGACCGCTTCCGCACCCGCGCGGGGCTTGGACGACCCCGATCAGGCCGAGACCGAGCGCGAACTGGTCATGGCCGGACTCGCGGAAAAGCCCGGGTCGGCCGCGGGAACCCTCGCCCCGCTGCAAACGCGCCCGGGGTTTCTCCTGCTCCAATTCTTTCCCGCGGCGGCCCTGGGCGGACTCTGGATTTGGGATCGGAGGCGCCGGCGGCTGGCGGCGCATCCGCACCTGGTCTTGCGCGCCCGCGCCCGCCGGAGATTGCGCCGCCACCTGCGGGCCATGCGCCGCGCCGCCGCCGGAGGGGATGCGGCCGGGTTCATCACCGCGTCCGTCGATGCCCTGCGCGAGGCGCGCGCGCCGGCGGAGGCCGCCAATCCTCAAGCGCTGGTGTGCGCGGATGTGCTCCGGGGCCTGCCGCCGCTCGACCGCCAGGGGCCCGTCGGCCTCCTCGTGACCGATCTGTTCAACGCCGCCGACGCCAATCGTTTTCTCGAGGGCGCCGCCGACGGGGCGTCGCTTTTGCGGCGTCGCGCCGAGATCGAAACCCTGGTGCTGGAATGGAGGGAAAAGCTGTGATCGGACCGCGAAACTCCGCTTTGAGGCGGCCGGGCATGAGCGGCGGGCCCGGGCTCAAGGCGATCGGGGGGGCGATGGCCGGCGCTTGTCTGCTGGCGGCGAGCCTGGCTGCCGCGCCGGCCCCGGCTGGCCCGGCCAGCGAGTTCGCCCAAGGCTACGAGGCCTATGTGGCGGGGGCCTACGCTCCGGCGGCTGAGGCTTTCAGGAAGGCGGCTCGGAGCGAGCCCTCGCATGGCGCCTACCACAACCTGGGCAACGCCGAGTGGAAGCGCGGCCAGCCGGGCGAGGCCATCCTGGCGTGGGAGAAGGCTCAATGGCTCAGCCCCTACAGCGCCAGCACCCGCGTCAACCTGCGCTTTGCGCGCCTCAAAGCCCAGCTCCCGTCTCCGTCGCTGGGCTGGCACGAAATCTGTTCCGCCTGGTTGCCGGTGAACGCCTGGGCGCTCCTGGCGGCGGCGAGTTTATGGCTGACACTGGCCCTGGTCCTGCTGCCGGGCATCCTGCGCTGGCGCAAGGCGGACTGGCACCACGCCCTGGCGGCCGCCTGCCTGGCCGTCTTCCTGCTGACTCTCCCCGCCCTTGTTGGCGTGCAGGACCGCGCTCGCCTGGGCGTGATTCGCGCCAAGGACACGCCGCTGCGGCTCACGCCCACCCTCGAGGCGCAGGTTTTGGGAAGACTGCCCGCAGGGGAAGTGGTCCGCAAGGAGCGCGAGCGCGGCGGGTATGTCTATGTGCGCCTGGCCAGCGAGGCTGCCGGCTGGGTCGATCGCGCGCAGTTCGGGCTCATCGCCGAGCCCTGACGCCGCCGCCACGGCAGAGCGGGCGCCTGCGGCCTCGAGCGCTGCCTGGCCCCCCGCCGCCCGGGCGGGGTTCATTCGAAGGGAAGGAGCGTCTTTTTTTCGTGCCATCCGGCGGGGCCTTTGCTTCAATCGAGCCATGCTCAAAGCCGGCATTGTCGGTCTTCCCAACGTGGGGAAATCCACTCTCTTCAACGCGCTGATCCGCGCCCGCAAAGCCGCGGCCGAAAACTTTCCCTTCTGCACCATCGAGCCCAATCTGGGCGTGGTGAATGTGCCCGAGCCGCGCCTGGCGCCCCTGGGGGCGCTGGTCAAAGTGGACACGCTCATCCCCCCCGCCATCGAGTATGTGGACATCGCCGGGCTGGTGAAAGGGGCCTCGCGCGGAGAGGGCCTGGGCAACAAGTTTCTCAGCCACATCCGCGAGGTCGATGCCATCATCCATGTGGTGCGCTGCTTCGAGGATCCGGACATCCACCATGTCACCGGGGGCATCGACCCGACGCGGGACATCGGGATCGTCTCGGCCGAGCTGATCCTGGCCGACCTCGAGGCGCTCCAGAAGCGGCACGAGAAGATCTCCCGGGACCTGAAGCGTCAGGACAAGCACGCGCTCATCGAGGAGGCCGTTCTGCAGAAGCTCCTGCGGCATCTCGACAGCGGCAAGCCGGCCAACACCCTCCCGCTTCACGCCGAGGAGAAGGCGGTCTCGCGGCAGTTCTTCCTGCTCACCGACAAACCGACGCTCTTTGCGGCCAACCTCAAGGAGACCGAGTTGGCGTCGATCGAGCAAAACCCCGTGGTTGGCCAGGTGCGCCAGTACGCCCAAACCCATCACGCCTGCGAGACGGTGGCCCTGAGCGCCCAGCTCGAAAGCGACCTGCTCGATCTCTCCCCGCCGGAGACCGTCGAATACCTGCGCGAACTCGGGGTCAAGGAGTCCGGCGTCGATGCCCTGATCCACGCCACTTACCGGTTGCTGGGCCTGCGCACCTTCTTCACCTTCAACGAGAAGGAAGCGCGCGCCTGGACCGTGGAGGCGGGGGCGACCGCGCCCAGGGCCGCCGGGCGCATTCACACCGACTTCGAGCGCGGGTTCATCAAGGCGGAAACCGTCGGCCTTGACGACCTGCTCCGCTGCGGCGGCATGGCGCACGCCCGCGAGCGCGGCCTCTGCCGCATGGAAGGCAAGGACTACGTGGTCCAGGACGGCGACGTCATCCATTTCAAGTTCCACGTCGGCTAGCCCGCCCAATTTGGTCCTTGCGCCCGGCGGCGCGGCCATTAGCTTTCGCAGCCATGTTCGATTCGTTAAGCGACAAGCTGCAGAAAGTCTTCCGGGACCTGCGCGGTCTGGGCAAAATCTCCGAGAGCAATGTGGCCGACTCGTTGCGCGAGGTGCGCATGGCGCTGCTGGACGCGGACGTGAATTTCAAGGTGGCGCGGGACTTCATCGACTCGGTGCGGACCAAGGCCCTGGGACAGGAAGTGGTGGCCAGCGTGCAGCCCGGCCAGCAGGTGATCAAGATCATCCACGACGAGCTCGTGGCCCTGCTGGGTTCGGAAAACGCCGGGCTTCAGATGTCCGGCAACCCCGCCTGCCTGATGCTGGTGGGGCTGCACGGCTCGGGCAAGACCACCTCGTGCGGCAAGCTGGCGCGGCTGCTGGTGCGCCAGGCCCGCCTGCCGCTGCTGGTCGCCGCCGATGTCTATCGCCCCGCGGCCATGGACCAGTTGGCCACGCTCGGCCGGCAGCTCGACCTGCCCGTGTTCGTCAAGCATGGCGAGAAGGATGTGCTCCGCATCGCCCGCGAGGCGCTCGACCACGCGGCGCAGACCGGCCGCAACACCCTGCTGTTCGACACCGCCGGCCGGCTGCAGATCGACGAGCCCCTGGTCCAGGAACTGGTCCGCCTGCGCGACTGCATCAAGCCGCAGGAAATCCTCCTGGTGTTGGACGCGGCCACCGGCCAGGAGGCCGTCAATGTGGCCACCCATTTTGACCAGGCCCTGACCATCTCCGGCAGCATCTTGACCAAGCTCGATGGCGACGCCCGCGGCGGCGCGGCCTTGAGCCTCAGGGCCGTCACCGGCAAGCCCATCAAGTACGTCGGCGTGGGCGAGAAGCTCGAGGAGTTCGAGCCATTCCATCCCGAGCGCATGGCCTCGCGCATCCTCGGCATGGGCGACGTCGTCAGCCTGGTCGAGCGGGCCACCGAGGCGGTCAACCTCGAGGACGCCATGAAGCTCGAGGAGAAGATGCGCCGCGGCTCCTTCACCCTCGAGGATTTCCTCGAGCAGCTCCGGCAGATGAAGAAGCTGGGCTCGCTCGAGAGCCTGGTGGGCATGCTGCCCGGCGCCGGGCAGATCCAGCCCCAGGAGATCGCCAAGCAGGAAAAGGAAATGCGCCGGATGGAAGGCATGATCTGCGCCATGACCCCGCAGGAACGGCGCAACCCCGCGATTCTGAACGCGCGGCGGCGCCTGCGCATCGCCGGCGGCAGCGGCGTCAAGGTCACCGAGGTCAACACCATGCTCAACAAGTTCGCCCAGATGCAGCAGGCCATGAAGAAGATGGGCAAGCTTCAGAAGATGATGGCGCGCATGGGCGGCGGACTCCCCCGCGGCTTCGGCCGCCGCTAGCCCCGGTTCCTTTGCGGCGAATCCGCGCGGCCCGGCGGAGGCGGAAAAGGCGGCGCCGGCTTGAATGCCGGCCGGCCGGCCGCAGTCCATAGGAGATATGAAACACTCCCTGGGCCTCAGTCGTCGTCGTTTTCTTCAACACAGCGCCGCCGCCACCGCGGTCGTCGGCGGAGCGCAATTACTGGGCATGCCCGCCCTGCTGTCGGCGGCCGCCCCCAACTCCAAACTGGGCGTCGCGGTCATCGGCGTGGGCGGGATGGGCGGCTACAGTTTCGGGGCGGGGATGGGCGAGCGGTTGGTGGCCATCTGCGACGTGGACGACAACGTCATCGCCAAAGCCCAGAAAGAGTTTGCCGAGAAGAAGAAGGACCAACCGGCCCCCAAGGCCTACTTCGACTACCGCAAGCTCCTGGACGAGTGCCACCGGGATCTGGACGCGGTGCTGATTGCCACCCCGGACCATCACCATGCGCCGGCGGCCATTCGGGCAATCCACCTGGGCAAGGCCACCTTCTCCCAAAAACCCCTCGCCCATAACATCCAGGAGTGCTACGCCCTGGCCAAGGCTGCCCGGGAGAAGAAGGTTCCCACCCAGATGGGCAACCAGGGGCATTGCGGCGAGGCCATCCGCCGCGCCTGCGAATACCTTTGGGCGGGCGCCATCGGCAACGTGACCGAAACGCACAGCCTCCTGGGCCGCAGCTTCGGAGGCAAAGGCGGGCGGCCCGCCAGCAAGCCCGTCCCCGCCAGCCTGCACTGGGACGAGTGGCTCGGGCCGGCCCCGTATCGCGACTACCATGAGGGCCTTCATACGTTTAGCTGGCGGTCGTGGCGCCAGTTCGGCACGGGAACCATCGGCGACATGGCCTGCCACAACCTGGATGTGCTCTTCTGGGCGCTCAAGATCGCCGAGGCCAGGACCTTCACGGTCGAATGCCTGAACACCAACGGCGGCAGCGAGGAAATGTATCCCCAGGAGAACATCGTCCGCTACGAGGTCCCCGCCCGCGCCGGGTTGGGGCCGGTCAAGATCCACGTCTATGACCATGGCGGGCTCAAGCCGCAGATCATGAAGGACGCGGAAAAGACCTACGAAACCAAGTTCGGCGAATGCACGCTGTTCGTCGGCGAGAAGGGCCTCTTTCGGACCACCGGCACGGCCGGGTCCGCCGAGTTCCTTCCCAAGGAGCGGAAGAACGAGGTTCCCGCCCCCGCCAAGACCCTCCCGCGCGCTCACGGGGG
>JAKLEJ010000144.1 GCA_022711695.1 Verrucomicrobiota bacterium
CCGGTTTCCCGCTTACGCCGCCGATCTGGCCGACATGAAGAAGCGCGTGGGATTGATCGGCACGGGCTGGTACGGCAAGTGCGACCTGGGGCGGCTCATCCAGGTGGCCCCGGTGGAGGTGGTCTCGCTCTGCGATGTCGATCAACGGATGCTGGCGGACGCCGCCGACCTGTGCGCCACGCGCCAGGCCTCGAAGAAGCGGCCGCGCACCTACGGCGATTACCGCCAGATGCTCAAGGAGAAGGACCTCGACCTGGTGCTGGTCGGCGCGCCCGATCACTGGCACGCGCTGGCGATGCTCGAGGCGGTCAAGGCCGGGGCGGACGTCTATGTGCAAAAGCCCACCAGCGTGGACGTGGTGGAGAGCCAGGCGATGCTGGCGGCGGCCCGGAAATACGGGCGGGTGGTCCAGGTCGGCACGCAGCGGCGCAGCACGCCGCACCTGATCGAGGCCCGCGACCGGGTCATCCGGGAAGGCCGGCTCGGCAGGATCGGCCGGGTGGAAATCTGCTGTTACTGGCACATGCGCGCCCGCGGCAATCCCGCGGACGAAGCCCCCCCGGCGAACCTGGATTACGAGATGTGGACCGGGCCGGCCCCGATGCGGCCCTACTGCAAGTGGAACCATCCGCGCGGCTGGCGCGCTTTCATGGAATACGGCAACGGCATCGTGGGCGACATGTGCATCCACATGCTGGACATGGTGCGCTGGATGATGGACCTGGGCTGGCCGGCGGGCGTCTCCTCCAGCGGCGGCATCCTCATGGACAAGTCCAGCAAGGCCAACATCAGCGACACCCAGACGGCCGTGTTCGACTACGGCGACCTTCAGGTGGTGTGGAACCACCGCACCTGGGGCGAAAGCGCCGACCCGGACTATCCCTGGAGCGCCACGTTCTACGGCGACAAGGGCACGCTCAAAGCCGGCGTGTTCAAGTACGACTTCAAGCCGCTCGACAAAGGCGGCAAAGCGCTGCACGGCGAACCGCTCTACGAATACGAGAAGTATCCGGAAGACCAGACCGAGAAGGACCTGGAAAAGCACTGCGCGTCGGCGATCCGCTGGCACATGCAGGACTGGCTCAAGAACGTGGCCTCGCGGGGCCGGCCGGTGGCCGACATCGAGCAAGGGGCCGCCTCAACCATCTCGTGCATCCTGGCCAACCTCTCGATGAAGTTGGGCAGGACGCTGAAGTACGATCCAGCCAAAGGGCAGGTCCCGGGCGACGAAGAGGCCAACCGACTGCTGCGGCGCCCCTACCGCGCGCCCTGGACGCACCCCGATCCAGCCGCGGTGTAAGGCGACTTTCACGCCGCGAGCGTTCGGGGTCGGGCCGGGGCGGGAGAGCCTGGGAAAGGAACTTGCTTCGCTGGCGGCGGGTAGTAGAATATTACCCATGAAGGTGACAACGATGACATTGACACGGAGGCGGCAGACGGTCTTTCCCCTGGAATGGTGCCGGCGGGTGGGCCTGGAGCACGGCGGGCCGCTGAATGTCTTTGACCTGGGCGAGCAGGGTCTGCTCATCCGGCCCGTGAAACCGTTGTCGAAAGCGGAGGTGGCCAAGCTGCTGGCGCAGCCCGCGGCAGGAAAGCATTCGCCGAAGGAAGCGGCCGCCATCGTGGCGCGGGCTTTGCAGGAGGCGCGTGACGAGTGATCCCGTGGTTTTGGACACGAGCGTGCTGGCGGCTGGCGTCTTCTGGCGGCACGAGCCGCACCAGTGTGTCCAAGCCTGGCTGCGCGGTTGGTTCACGCTGGTCGTTTCGGAAGGCATCTTCACGGAATACGAACGGGTGCTGCGCAAGGTGAAAGCCGAACAAGGGTTCACAACCGATCTGGAACCGTGGCTGGAAGCCATTCGCAACAACGTTTTCTGGGTTGCTCCCTCTCCGTTGACGACGCCTGTCTGCCGCGACGCCAAGGACGACATGATGATCGAGGCGGCCCTGGCAGCCGGAGCGCAAACCGTGATCGCCCGAGACGCCGACCTGACGGTGTTAAAGAAGCCGTTCGGGATCCGAATTCTCACCCCACGCCAATGGCTGTCCGCGCTCTCACGAGGACACCGCCGTCAATTGAAATGAGGGGTCGAGGGCTTGCGTCAATCCAGGCGGACGCACGATTCCATGTCGGCATGGCGGAAATTGACGGCGCCGACGATGAGTTCGACGGTGTGGGCGTCGACGGCCTCCTCGACGAGCCACTCGCGCCGGAGTTCGAGACGGCCGCGCAGCCGCATGCCGTTCTGGAGCCACACCTCCACCTCGCGCCCCAGAGGCAAGCCGAGCCTGAGGGCCAGCCGGCGGGCCGTCTCGGCGCGCTGCCGCTGCCAGAGGCTCACCCCATCCACGGTCGCCCCGGGCGCGTCGAACTGGAACTCCGGCTGGTCGGTCATCGGCGAGCCCCATAAGGCGCTTGTCGCAAGCCTTTTTCAAGAACGAAGCTGGCTCGGAATTCCCTTTGCCAAGCGCGGGCAACTCCGCTACACATCGCCGCTCGTTTTTGTATGAACGAAGGCTATTTTCTCAGGATCGCGACGGAGCTGAAGATTCAGCCGCGGCAGGTGGCCTCGACGGCCCGGCTGCTGGCCGACGGCGGCACGGTGCCATTCATCGCGCGGTATCGCAAAGAGGCCACGGGGTCGCTGGACGAGGTGGCGATCACGCAGGTGCGCGACCGGCTGCTGGCGCTGGTCGAGCTGGATCAGCGGCGGGAGTCCGTGATGAAGTCGCTCCAGGAACGGAATCTCCTGACGGACGCGCTTCGGACGGCCCTGGCCGCCGCCCCCACGCTCAGCGCCCTCGAGGACCTCTACCAGCCCTACCGTCCCAAGCGGCGCACGCGGGCCACCATCGCCCGCGAGCAGGGCCTGGAACCGCTGGCCGACCGCCTCTTTTCCGGCCAGGACACGGCCGATCCGCTGGCCGAGGCGGCGGGCTTCGTCGATGCCGCCAAGGGGGTGGACACGGCGGAGAAGGCGCTGGCCGGAGCGCGCGACATCCTCGCGGAACGATTCAGCGACGATCCGGCGGCCAGGGCCAAACTGCGCGAGTGCTACTGGAGGAGCGCGGTGGTGCGCTCGAAGGTGGTGACGGGCAAGGAGGAGGCCGGGGCCAAGTTCAAGGATTACTTTGACTGGACGGAGCCTGTGGCCGCCATCCCGAGCCACCGCATGCTCGCCATCCGGCGCGGCGAGGCCGAGGAGATCCTGATGGTGCGCATCACCCCGCCCGAGGACGAGGCCCTCCGCCTGCTCGAACCGCTGTTCGTCAAGGGCAACGGCCCGGCGGCCCAGCAGGTGAGGCTGGCGGCGCAGGATTCCTACAAGCGCCTGCTGGGCCCCGCCATCGAGGTCGAGGTCCGGCTCGAATCCAAGAAGCGGGCGGACACCGAGGCCATCCGGGTGTTCGCGGAGAACCTGAGGCAATTGCTGCTGGCGCCGGCCCTGGGGCGCCGCAACGTGCTGGCGATCGACCCCGGGTTTCGCACCGGCTGCAAGGTGGTGTGCCTGGACCGCCAGGGCAAGCTGCTCCACAACGACGTCATTCATCCGACGGCCGCGTCGCCCGGCGAGGCGCGGGAGGCCGCCCTGGCCCTGCTGTCGATGATCAAGCATCACCAGGTCGAGGCCATCGCCATCGGCAACGGCACCGCCGGCCGCGAGACCGAGGCGTTCGTGCGCAAGCTCGGCCTGCCGGCCAGCCTCCCGATCGTTATGGTGAACGAGAGCGGGGCTTCGATCTACTCGGCGTCCGACGCCGCGCGCGAGGAGTTCCCGGACCAGGACATCACCGTGCGCGGGGCCGTCTCCATCGGCCGCCGGCTGATGGACCCGCTGGCCGAGCTGGTCAAGCTGGATCCCAAGTCCATCGGCGTGGGCCAGTATCAGCACGACGTGGAGCAGACCTCGCTCAAGAAGGGCCTAGACGACGTGGTGGTCAGTTGCGTGAACGCCGTGGGAGTGGAGGTCAACACCGCCAGCAAGCAGTTGCTCAGCTACGTTTCGGGCCTGGGTCCGACCCTGGCGGCCAACATCGTCGCCTGGCGCAACGAACACGGCCCGTTCAAGCGGCGCGACGAGCTCAAGAAGGTCGCCCGCCTGGGGCCCAAGGCCTTCGAGCAGGCCGCCGGCTTTCTGCGCATCCGCGACGGCGACACCCCCCTGGATGCCAGCGCCGTGCATCCGGAAAGCTATGCGGTGGTGGAGTCCATGGCCCGCGACCTCGCCTGGTCGGTGAGCGATCTGCTGCGCGACCCGACAGTGCGCCAGCGCATCCGGCCCGAGAAATATGTCACCGACTCGATCGGCCTGCCCACCCTGAACGATATCCTCGGCGAGCTGGCCAAGCCCGGCCGCGACCCCCGTCAGAAGTTCGAGGTGTTCAGCTTCCAGGAAGGCGTGGAGAGCATCGAGGATCTGCGTCCGGGCATGCGGCTGCCCGGCATCGTCACCAATGTCACCGCGTTTGGCGCGTTTGTCGATGTGGGCGTCCACCAGGACGGGCTGATCCACATCAGTCAATTGGCCGACCGTTTTGTGAAGGATCCGGCCGAGGTGGTCAAAGTGCAGCAGCGAGTGAGCGTCGTCGTGGTCGATGTCGATATTCCTCGCAAGCGGATCGCGCTCTCGCTGAAGGCGAACCCGGAAATCGGCCCGCAAGGGAGCGCCCGGACGGCGCCCGGCGCCCCCGGCGGGGCTCCCCGGAGACCCGCCCCCAAACCAGCCGCCGCCAAACCGACGGACTGGTTCACCGAGGCGCTCAGCCGCGCCCAGAACAAGGGCAAGTAGCGGCTACTTGATCAGCTTGTATTGGCCAATCAAGGGGAGCGGCTTGCAGCGTCCGTTGGCGGCGTTCACGATCCCCAGGATCATGAACACCAGGCCGGCCAGCGCCGCCGCCGGCATCAGCAACGCGGAGATGCAGCCGACGAACGGGATGACCCCCAGAATCCCCGAGCCCACCATGCAGATGATCACGGCCAGGAACAAAACCACCCCCTGGTTGGTATGGTAACGGGCAAAACGCGACTGCGGCGCCGCCAGCAGCGGCACCAGGAACAACAGCCCCACATAAGCCAGGATCGCGAAGATCTTGTTCTTTTCCACGTCCGCGGGGTCCGGGGTTTCCCCGTCGGCCAGCGCTGTGGCCGCCGCAGCCGAAGGAGGCGGCGGCGGCGCGGACCCGGCGGCAGCCTGGGCGCCCGCCAGCTCCGGCACGGTCTTCAAGGCCACCCAACTGGGCATGCCCTCCTTCCAGACCATCGACTCCCCGTTCAAAGTGCCATTGCCGACCAGCGCCGTGATCGCCGCTTCGTCCACCGGGCCGCAGGGCTGTCCGTTCTGCATGTATCTCCACGTGCTCATAGATTTGGATGCTGCATGGTTTCCCGACGTTTTGCTGCCAATGACATTAAAGGACGTGACGGCTCTTCAATAGCCGGATGTTCCTGAAAGTCAATCAGAAAACCCCAAAGGCGAAACCCTCCCGTCTGAAGGAGAGTCGCGTGAAACTCATTCGGCTATTGCAGCCAGCCGTTGCCTTGCGGCCAGCTCCTGCCGGTTGATGTCCACCCTCGGTCGCGCAGTGCCTTGCCTGCGGTGATTGTGCTGACCCCGGCGGCGCACGCAGCGCTTATTTCCAACCACGGCCAGAAGACGCGGCCGGGCAGGAGACAATCGCAGGCTAAGGTCCGGCACTGCGCAGGACTCTCGCCTCGCCGTCGAAGATGCGCAGCTTCCAGGCCGTGATCTTGTAGGTGGCATTGTGGATGTAGATGGAAGGGCGAAGCTGGTCGGCGAACTGGGGGTAGGGCTCGCCCTTCATGGCGACTTTGGCGATATCGCCTGCCCAATCCATCAACAAAGCGTTGTTGAACCAGATGGTCAGGCGATCCGGGCCGCCTTTGGCGCCGCGCTCCAGGCGCACCACAGCGCAACCGCCATCGGCCTCCGGACACTTCTCACCAGCGGATCCGCCGAGGACCCTGTAGCCGGTTCCTTGGATGTAGATGGGGAGGATGCGACCGGTGTCGAGGACCAGATCGGCATGGAGACGAGCCGGACCTGACAACCGCTCGAACTCCAACTCGATCTCGTAACTGCCGGCATGAATCCCGACCGGCGCGACCACCTTGCCGGAGCCGCCATCGCTGACATAAACAAGGGCGCTACCGCGGCGTTCCCAAGCGTTGGCCTTGGACAGGCTGGCGCCGCTGGTGACCTTGATGCCGTCCTTCTCCGGGTCAATGAGAGCGAGCAGGTCAATGGCATTGGTCCAAGCGGACTCGTCTGAGTGGGCGGCAGTGATGCCCGCTGCCTTCAACGCCTCGGCCTCGGACAGACCGTCGAGATAGAGGACTTCCACGTCGCGGAACGGAACCTCGTTCACCCCGGCAACCTGGAGGCAGTTCCTGCTGGCCGCTTCGTCGACCGTGCCGGTAATGGTCTGCCCATCGATACGGCCCACCACGGTCTTGCCGACAACGATGAGTTCAGCAGTGAACTCGACGCCGAGGGGCGGGATATTTTTCTTGGCGATTTCCACGTGCGCCGCCTCTTCTTGTTGCCACGTGGCCTTCGGCGGCACGAGAGCGGCTCGAAAGTCGCGAATCGTAAGTTCATGTGACGGGCGCGAGTAATGCAATTCAATCACTCGCCGGCCGTTTTTTGCTGGTCCGTAGATCTCAAGAACCACCGCTCCGCTCCAATTAGGTGGCGCCTGCCGCCGCACGCGAATACCCCCATTGCGGAGCACCAAGAACTGCTTCGATAGCGGATCCGCAATGGGAAACCAAGTCTGGCCATGAAGCTTTGCCCAGCCGTCTTTGATTTCGAGGAAATCCTTGACCTCGGACAACGCAGGCATCGCCCTGACCCACTGGCCGGGTGGGTAGGGGGCGAGGGCGGCAGCCACGGTGGCCGCAGGGGCGTTGGTGAGGGGGGCAACCGCCCACGGGTGGTCTTTCGTCGCGCCAGCCGGGCTGCGGGGGGCACGATCCTTCCACGGCGCCCACCACAGCAAGCCGCCCAGCAGCGCAAGGCCGAGAAGTCCCGCGGCTGAATACAGGACCGCCGGAGGCCGTTGCCGCCTTGGGACCGGTGCAGCCGTCGCCGCGACGGCTTCGGGTTGCGGCGGGGACACCCGGGGTCGGGGTTCAGCCGGGACGACCTGCGTGGACTCGACGGGCAGCTTCTCCGCATCTGCCTTGAGTTTGTCATGCACGGCCATCAGTTCGGCGAGCAATTCTTCGTAGCTCGGGTGCCGCTGATGGGCTTGCTTGGCCAGCATCCGATGCACCAGCCGGGCCAGTGACGGCGGGCACTGCGGCCACACCTTAAAGATGGCAGGCAGCGGATCGTTGACCTGCTTCATCATGATCCCGAGCGAATCGTCGCCTTCGTAAGGCGGCTGACCGGTGAGCATGTGGTACAGGGTGCAGCCCAGGCTGTAGATGTCGGACCGGAAATCGATCTCCTTCAAGGCCCGGGCCTGTTCCGGGCTCATGTAATGCGGCGAGCCCATCGCCACGCCCGTGAGGGTGGCTCCAGCGGAGGATTGCCCCAGGCTCTTGGCCAGCCCCAGGTCGCCGAGCTTCACTTCCCCGCCAGTGGACAGGAAGATGTTGGCGGGCTTGATGTCGCGGTGGATGATCTGGGCCTTCTTCCAGGCATACTGGAGGGCCTGGCAGACATAGACCGTGATGGCCACCGCCTCACGCGGGTCCAGCCGGCCTTGGCTGGCGATGTGTTCCTGCAACGACTTGCCCTCCACGAACTCCATCACGATATGGTACGCGCCTTCGTGTTCACCGGCGGTATGCACCAGGACCAAATTCGGATGGCGCAGGTTGGCCGCGGTAGCCGCCTCCCGGATGAAGCGGGCCACAAACGCCTCGTCGCTGTTGAGATGCGGCCACATGAATTTGATGGCCACGATGCGATTAAGCATCGGCTGACGGGCCTTATAGACGGTACCCATCCCGCCCTGGCCGATTTTGGCCAGGATCTCATAACCGGCGAACGTCTGGCCTATGGGTTCCGCCATG
>JAKLEJ010000145.1 GCA_022711695.1 Verrucomicrobiota bacterium
AACGCGTCCAGCGGCGTTGCCGCCAGGGCCTCGCGCACGTTCTGCCCGTTCTTGAAGGTGAGGATGCCGGTGAAGCTGACCAGGCCGCCCAGGTCGAGAATGCGCCCGAGCGCCCGGGTGTCGCCCGGGAAACAATGAAACACCGGCCTCACCCGCCCCCGGAAGGCCGTCAGCCGGGCCAGCGTTTCTTCGAAGACGTCGCCGCGCTGGTGCACCACGCAGTTCAGGCCCGCCTCGGCGGCCACCTCGAGCTGCTGCTCGAAGATCTCCGATTGGCGCCGCTTGAAGAGCTGGTCGTCCGCGGCTGTGCCGCCCTGGGCGCTTGGCAGCCGGTAGTAATCCAGGCCGGTCTCGCCCACGGCCACCACCTTGGGATGACGGACCAGCTCGCGCAGGGCCGGACGGAGGTCTGGCGGGGCCTCGAGCGCGTGGTTCGGATGCCACCCCACCGCCGCCCGCAGGAGGTCGTGCTCCTCACTCAGCCGGATGGCCTCGCGGCTGCTCTCCAGATCGGTCCCCACGCTGACGATGCGCGTCACCCCGGCGTGCGCGGCCCGCTCCAGGAGCGCGGCCAGGTCGCTGCGAAAGCAGCGGTCGTCCAGGTGCGCGTGCGTGTCGTAGAAAACGGTCATCTGGCCGCCAGCCTAACCTGCCGCATTCGGAGAGTCGAGCGCATCCGCCGGCGGCGCCTCGTGCGCTCAAGTCACGCGCGAAACGGACCCGGCCGGACGCCTGGGTTGGGGCTCGCGAGGACGCTCGCCCCACGGCTCGGCAGGAGCCTCGCCCCACCACGCGCGAGAGGCGGACCCGGCCGCGGTAGGGCGACGCTCCCGCGGAGCCGCGGATTCCCCCCCCGCGCGCGAGGCGGACCTTCAGGGCGCGAGACGGAGGGCGTCCACTTCCACCCGGATGGCGGGGCGCGAGCAGGGGTCCAGCCGCAGCCGCGTGACCACCCCCGTCCAGCGGCGGTTGGCCGACACGGTCAGCTCGCAGTCGTGCCATTGGCCGTCCAGCGCCACCGGGAAGCGCACACTGCTGGCTTCGGATTCCGGCCAGCGGCGGGTGGCCCAGAAGAGCTGGGCGGAGTCCCGAAGCGGCCCGGCCTCGAGGGGAGTCAGTCTCATTCGCAGGAGCACCCGCTGGAAGGAGGCGGCGCGGGCCTGCATGGGCGGGCCGAACAGGGCCGGATCGCTGCCGGAAGTGACGCCGGCCCAGGCGCCGTTGGTTGCGCCCAGCGGCCCGAAGTGCATGCTCGAATCCCAGCCCTCGAGGCCCCCGTCAAAGGTCCACACTGGCTCGGGCGGGCGTTGCTCGGGCACGTCGTAGGGGCCCAGGCCGACATCGGCGGGGGTGAGGTCCTGATGAGCGGCCGGCGCGCGGGCGAACACCTCGCGGATGGCGTCCAGATATTCGAAGCCGTATTCGAGGTGCGGCTCGATGTAGGAGCCCTCGCCCCACTCGTTCCAGGCCTCAATCAGCACTCCGGGCAGGAGGTTGGTGCGCCCGGGCCCGGTTTCCAGCAGCCGGCGCGCATCTTCGAGGTGGCGGCGGAACAGCTCCGGCGTGCGGTCGAACCGGACCAGGGCGGAATCGCCGTGCCAGGGCCGGCTGTCCCAGCCGCCGTTGACGGGGAGGAGCAGGGGTAGGGGACTGAGGTCGCGCAGCCGCTCCCATTGCCGCAGGTAACCGTCGATCAAGGTCGAATAGGGGGCGCGCCGGGCGGTCGAGACCACGCCCAGGTTGGGCCAGTTGTAGGCGGTGATGGCGTCGTAACCCTCCGCTGCCAGGTTGTGGGCGCCGCCCACGCAGGCGGCCAGGAAGACCTCGGGCACGCCCGCTTTGCGGCACTCCTCGCGCATGGCTTCGAACCCCTGGCGCACGCCGGCGGGGCTCAGGTCGGTGGTCAGGTTGTAGGGACTGAAGAGGATCACCAGGGGCCGCCCTCCCACGCGGTAATACTCCGGACGCCGGAAATAGTGCTCGATCCAATAACGGGCCACCTCCCGGCAATCGGCCAGCGAGTGTGTGCCCGGGGGATTGTGATTGGCCCAGAGCAGGCAGAACTTGAGCAAGTGCCGGTGGCGCGCTCGAAAGTAGCCGTCGTGCAATCCGTGTTCGAGCTGCCGGGCGCCTTTGGACCAATACCAGTCGTAGGCGAAATAGGTGATGCCGTGTTCCACAGCCCACTTGATGTGCCAGTCGGCCACCTCGGGGTCGCCCTCGCGGTACCAGCCCAGCGCCGGCGTGCGTTCGGGAAACCGCTGGATCGGATGCCACCGGCTGGCGGTGTTCCAGCCTGGGAAATAGTACACGCCCACCTCCCAGGGCCCGCGCGCGGGTTGCGGTTCAGGCATGGCGCCGCTTCCCGCAGCCGGCCGGGGCGAAACTCTCACGGTGGCCTGAGCCTGCGCGGCGTCGGCGCCCGGAGCGGCAATCTGCGCGGTGACCCGGCCGCTGAGCGGGGCCGTGGCCCGCAACGTCCAGCGCAGGGCGGTCTCGTCGCCGTGCGACAGCGAAGCCTTGCCCTCGGCCGGGGAAGGCTCGGAGAGAATCTCCAGACCGGGCGGGGTTTCGAGGGTTGCGCGGAGCGGACCGGCAAGGCCAGCGCCGGTGTTGGCCACCAGGGCCGCCAGGCCGAAGGGGCGTCCGGCGCGGGGCAGCGCTTCCGTGGGCGCGAGCGCGGCGATCTTCAGTTGCGGCGGGCCCTGGGGCTCGAGGGCGACGCCCAGCGAGCGCAACCGCATCCGGCCCCCGGGCTTGAACCCGAGCGCAATCACCTTGTCCCGCCATTCCTTGGCCGCCAGCATGTCGAGGTTGTAATGGCGCTCCCGGCCGCCGCCCGCCACCGGGAAGCTCAGCGAGTGCAACCCCCGGCTGCGGTCGGTCAGGAAACACACCTCGGCCACGCCGTCCCGCTCGGCCGCCAGGCGCAAAACGACGCAGCTCCGGTCGAGGGCGTTGACGTCGAGCGGCGGCGAGAGCCAAAGCGCCTCGCGGTCCGCGGCGCTCAAGTCCACGCCGGCATTTCCGGCGGCGGCGCGCAGGTCTCCCACCGGCAGCCAGCCCTCCGGGCCGCGGCTGAAATCGAACTGCGGTTGCGGAGGCGGTTCGGCCGCGGGCAGCTCGACAATCCGGATGAAATCGATTCGAAACCGGGCGCCGCCGAAGAGGTCCAGGCGCAGCCGGACAATTCGCCCCTCCGAATGCCATCCGGGCAGCAGCCGATAGGTGCGCCAGCCTCCCGCCGCCACCTCGAACGGAGTCCGCTTGTCCTCGGAAAACCCCCCGTAGCGCCCCTGGGTCGTGCCGCTCCAAAACACCTCCGCCGCGCCCTCGCGGTCGGCCTGCAGTCGCATCTCGATCGCCTGCCGGGGCGACGCCTTCAGGTCCAGCGCCGCGCTCAGCTCCAGGATCGGGTCGCTTCCCGAAGTCTCGCAGCAGAGCGCTCCGTCGATGATCCGCAGGTTCTGGACATGTCCGTTGGCCCGCCACGGCGGCGGCGCCTCCGGCCGATCGAACGTCCATTCCGCGAGCACGCCCGGCCCTTCCGCGGCCTGCGCGTGGCTGCTTCCCAGGAGAATCCACAAGCTGGCAAGCCCGGCGACTGCCCAACGCCATCCGGATCGGTGCGGTTGCATGCCCCTTTTCCTACCGGCGTGGGCGCCGGCTGACAAGCCAATCGATGCTGGGTCTGTCTGCCTCGCCGGCCGCAGGCCGGCTTGGCTGAATCCGCACCGCACGCGCTCGCAGTCCCCTGGCGCGTTCGAGAACGTCTGAGGTTGATGAGACAGGACGACTTACGTGCGGATTCAGGGCGGCAGTTGGCGTTTGACCGGGGGGCCGCTGTGGCCTAGAAGAGCGGCAGGCAACTCATGAAGAAAATCTCATCCGATTGCGGCGCGGGCGTGGAGCCCGGCCGACGGCTCGCGGCTTCCCCGCGCGGCGCCGCGCGTCCGCGCCTTGCCGGCTTCGTCGCGGTGTGCGCCCTGGTGGCGGCCGTGGTCCCGGAAGGCCGCGCGGCCGACGAGGTCAGCCGGCCGGCCCCGCATGGCCCCGTGCCGACCGAGCGGCAACTGCGCTGGCACGAAATGGAGTTTTACGGATTCCTCCATTTCACGGTCAACACGTTCACCGACAAGGAGTGGGGCTATGGGGACGAAAAAGAGAGCGTGTTCAATCCGACCGGGTTCGACGCCGAGCAGATCGTGGCAACGGCGCGGCAGGGCGGCATGCGCGGGTTGATTCTGACAGCCAAGCACCACGATGGGTTCTGCCTCTGGCCCAGCCGTTACACCGAGCATTCGGTGAAGAACTCTCCGTGGCGTCAGGGCCAGGGCGACGTGGTGAAGGAAATCGCCGAGGTTTGCCGGCGGCACGGGCTGAAGTTCGGAGTCTATCTGTCGCCGTGGGACCGCAACCACAAGAGCTACGCGCGGCCCGAGTACCTCGCCTATTATCGCAACCAGTTGCGGGAGCTGCTCACGCAATATGGCGACATCTTCACCGTCTGGTTCGACGGCGCCAACGGAGGCGACGGCTACTATGGCGGGGCGCGGGAAACCCGTCGGATCGACAACCGGACCTACTACGACTGGCCCAACACGTGGAGCCTTGTGCGCGAACTCATGCCCCAGGCGGTCATGTTCTCGGATGCCGGCCCGGACTTTCGCTGGGTGGGGAACGAGGCGGGCGTCGCCGGGGATCCGTGCTGGGCGACGCTGGACATGACCCGCCCCGGGCGTTATCCGGGCGGCTCCAGCCAGGGGCTCAACTCCGGCGAAAGGCCTGGGACGGCTTGGCTGCCGGCCGAATGCGATGTGTCCATCCGGCCGGGGTGGTTTTATCACGCCAGCGAGGACAGCCGGGTGAAGACGCCCGCGAAGCTGCTCGACATCTACTACAAGTCCGTGGGCCGCGGGGCCTGCCTGAACCTGAACCTCCCTCCGGACCGCCGGGGCCGGATTCACGAGAACGATGTCCGGTCGCTCCAGGAGTTTCGCCGCATCCTGGACGCGACGTTTGCGGTGAACCTGGCCGCAAACGCGCGGTTGGAGGCCAGCAACACCCGCGGCGGGGCCCGGCGCTATGCCCCGGCCAGCCTGCTGGACGGCGACCGCTACTCCTGCTGGGCCGTGGACGACGGGGTCACCAACGCGGAGCTGGTCGTGGAACTGGGACGCCCGGTGACGTTCAATGTGATCGATCTGCGCGAGTGCCTGCCCCTGGGGCAGCGCGTCGAGGCGTTTGCGCTGGACCAATGGAAGGCGGATGGCTGGCAGGAGTTCGCGCGGGGGACCAGCATCGGCAACCGCCGGCTGCTGCGCACAGGATTTGTCACCTCGGACCGGGTGCGTCTGCGCGTGACCCAAGCCGCCGCCGGCCCGGCCTTGAGCGAGTTTGGCCTCTATGCCGAACCGATCATGCTCAGCCAGCCGAAAATCACCCGCGACAAACAGGGCTGGGTCACGCTGGCGTCGGAAAGCCCGGGGCCGCACCTGCACTACACACTCGACGGCTCCGAGCCCGGCCCGCAATCGCTGCTTTATGACAGGCCGTTTCCGCTATCCAAAGGCGGCCTCGTCCGGGCTCGCGCATTCTCGCCCCGCGCCGGCGGCGACGGCGAGCAGGCAGCCGGGGACGAGGCCGCGGAGACGTTCGGCGTTTCGAAGGCTCGCTGGAAGGTGGTGTCGGCCAGCTACCAGTCGCCTGGGGGCGGCGAGGCCGCCCGGGCGATCGATGACCGTCCGGAGACCCTGTGGAACACCCACGGCCCCCAGGGCGAACGCAAGCCGCCCCAGGAAATCACCGTGGACCTTGGCGAGACCCTCGAGGTCGCCGCGTTTCATTACCTGCCGCGGCGCGACGGCCTGGCCCGCGGCCTGGTGGACAAGTTTGCGCTCTACCTGAGCGAGGACGGCCGGGTGTGGGGGAACGCGGCGGCTGGGGGCGAGTTCGCCAACATCAAGGCCAATCCCATCCTCCAGGTGGTGCGGCTGCCCAAGCCCGTTGCGGCCCGCTTCTTCCGGTTTGTGGCATTGCGTGTGGCGGAGGGCGAGCATGTGGCCGTGGCCGAGTTGGGCCTGGAGGCGAAGTAGCCGGGCCGCCAGCGGCTGGCCAGCGCCGTCGCCAGGGCCGGGTGGCATGCCAACTGCTGGGATTGACGGCAGGGCGTCCAATTGTTGACGCAACGAGGCGCAAAAGCCGGGCCGGGAACCGCACGGCAGGCTTGAAGGAGTGGTTCCGTCAGTGGTGAGAGGAAAAGACGATAGGCGTGGAGGTTTGTCCGAAAACAGGACAGGCCTGACCATGGGGGTGTCCTGCTCTCGGGCAGGGACGTCAATTCGCGTCCTGGCCGCGAGCGCTTTTTGCCCCCCCTGCCGCTTCGCGGGGCGGGGGCTCTTCGCGTCCGCCCCAGCGCTTGACCGTCAGCCGTTTGGCCCGCCATGAACCGGCCCAATTGCATCCTCCTGGTGGACGACGAGGCGCAGGTGCGCGCCGCCCTGGCGATGATGCTGGGCTTGGACGGACACCGCGTCACCGAGGCCGAAAACGCGCAGGAGGCATTGAGGCTCTTTTCGAGTGGCCAGTTCGACATGGTGATCACCGACTTCGCCATGCCGGACATGAAAGGCAACGAACTGGCCGCCCGAATTAAGCGTTTATCTCCCTCCCAGAAGGTTGTCATGATCACCGGGCACGAGAAACGGCTCGGCCGGGCGGACAACCCCGTCGATGCCATCCTGGAGAAGCCCTTTGGCCTTGAAGAGCTTCGCGAGCTTCTGGCGCGGCTCTCGGCGCCCGCGGCCAAAGGCCGTCCCCGAGATGGGCGCCGAAAGTCCGGCTCAAGCCCCCAGGCGCGCCGTCCTTCGTGACGCGGCGGCAACCGGTCCGATCCAGGCGTCCGCTTCGCGCTTGCGCGCTCCCGCTCCTTTCCCGTAGAAACAGCGCCATGACATCGACAGGCAAGAGCCGGTCTTCCGGCGGGGCGGGTGGTTTCGATTTGCAGGGCTACCTGGCGGAGCAGACCGCGGCGGTCAATCGCGCCCTTGACGGCTTCTTGCCTTCGGAAAAGACCAAGCCGGCCACGATCCACCAGGCGATGCGATATTCGCTTTTCGCGGGAGGCAAGCGGCTGCGCCCGGCGTTGTGCCTGGCGGCGGCCCGGGCCTGCGGCGGGCGGGCGGCTGCGGCCATGCCGCTGGCCTGCGCGGTCGAGTGCATCCACAGCTACTCGCTCATCCATGACGATCTGCCGGCCATGGACAACGACGACTACCGTCGGGGCAAGCTGACCAACCACAAGGTCTATGGCGAGGGAATCGCCATTTTGGCGGGCGACGCCCTGCTGACCCAGGCGTTCGAGATCGCCGCCCTGGCCAAAGCCACGGCCCGCTATTCGTGTCGCGATTTGGTCCTGGAACTGGCTCGCGCGGCCGGCTCCCTCCAACTGATCGCCGGCCAAGTGGCGGACCTGGAAGGCGAGGGGCGCAAGACCTCGGCGCGGGAGCTGCGCTACATCCACGAGCGCAAGACCTCGGCGCTGCTCTGCTGCGCGGTTCGCCTGGGAGGCATGAGCGCCAACTGTGCCGCCGCCCAATTGCGGGCGCTGACGGAGTTCGGCTACCACGTGGGCCTGGCGTTTCAGGTCATCGACGACATTCTGGATGTGACGCAGACGAGCGAGCAACTGGGCAAGACCGCGGGCAAGGACATCAAGGCCCAAAAGGCCACCTATCCCTCGATCGTGGGCCTGGAGAAATCCCGGCGGATTGCCCGCCAGCTCACCGAGCGCGCCTTTGCCGCGCTCGAGCCCCTGGGCAGCCGGGCGCGCGCGCTCCACGCGCTGGCCCGCTACCTGTTGGCGCGGGACAAGTGAAGGGGAAGGGTTGGCTGAGCGATCGTGTGGCTGTTTCCTGCCGCCAGGGATGACGCGCTTCAGGCCGCGCGCGCATCGAGGCCCCGGCCAAACCCGAATGCGCCGCCCTTTTCGACCTGGCTGGCGCCGCAATCCGCGCACATTCGCCAGGGCGG
>JAKLEJ010000146.1 GCA_022711695.1 Verrucomicrobiota bacterium
TCAGCGCGGGCCAGGGCGCCTCCAGCCTCGTGATCAAGCGGATGCGCTTGCCTGCCGATGACGAGAATCGGATGCCGCCGGAGGGCAAACCCCGCCCCTCCCCGCAGGAACTGGCCCTGATTCAGTGGTGGATCGATGCGGGGGCGTCTCCGGACAAGAAAGCCTCCGAACTCGATCCTCCCGAGGCGCTGCGTTCGTTGCTCGGCGCTGCGGGAGACAAGCCCGCGCCTCCCAAGGCCCAAACCGCCGCGCAGCCCAAACCGCGCGCGGAGGCGATCGGCCTGGCAGACGCGCTGGCCGACGACCTGGCCATTGCCATCAGCGCGCTTTCGTCCGAAGAGCCCTGGCTTCAGGCCAACGCCAGCCTGGCGGCGACCCATTTCGGAGACGCCCAGCTTGAAAAGCTCGTCGTCCTGGGACCGAATCTCCATTGGCTCGACGCGGCCGGCACGGCCATCACCGATGCCGGGCTGAGCCATCTCCGCTCGATGCCAAACCTCACGCGTCTTCACCTCGAACGCACGGCGATCACCGATGCCGGCCTGGAGCATCTCGCCGGTCTGGGGCAGTTGGAGTACCTGAATCTGTTCGGAACCCCCATCAGCGATGCCGGACTGGCCCACCTGAAGGCGCTGCCCAAGCTCAAGCAGCTCTATCTCTGGCAGACGCGTGTGACCCCGGCGGCTGCCGCCGCTTACGGCGAGGCTGCCGCGGACCAGGAGCAGATCCAGCGATGGCGTCAGGAGATCGCCGCCCTGCAAGCGAAGCTTAAGACCGCCGGCATGCTGGTCGAGACCGGCACTCCCCTGGTGGTGGCTGTTCCCACGAACGCTCTCCCGCTGAATGCCATTTGCCCGGTCTCCGGCAAACCGGCCGATCCTTCCAAGACGACCGTGTTCGATGGAAAACGTGTGGCCTTTTGCTGTGACCAGTGCAAGGCCGCGTTCGAGAAAGATCCCAAACCTCACCTGGCCAGGCTCAACCCAGCCCCGCCCGCGTCTCAAAACCCCGACAAGAAATGAACGTCCGCACACTCCGCTGCATCCCGGCCGCGCTGGTGGCGCTGGCCTCCTTTGCGCCCGGGCTTTTGGCCCATCCGCACCATCCCACCAACACTCTTCAGCTTGCCGCGCTCGACCCCAAAGCCGCCGCCGGCGGCGCCTCCGGCCCGGTCGTCAGCGGCTCGGGCATGTTCCGCTACGAGTATTTGCCGGAGAAACTGGTCCTCCCGCCCAGCGTGCGCATGCGGCATGGCCACGGGCTCTGCCGCGATGCCGAAGGCCATATTTACTTCACCTTCGAGCCCGAGAAGGTCGAGGCCGACACCCGGGTGCTGGTGCGGTTCGAGCCGGACGGCTCCGGGGCGACACTCCTGGGCGCCGATAATGCGCTGGCTCATGGCGCGCCGCACGGTTTGAACATTCAAGTGGACAGCCAGGGGAAACCCCATCTCTACCATGCCAACAAGGACGCGACGGTCCATAAGACCACGGTCGATGGGACGGTCGAGTGGACCATCAAGTGGCCGCCGTTCATGGGCAATTACAAACCCACCGATGTGGCGGTCCCGCCCGGCGGCGGCCGGGTGTTCGTGGCCGATGGCTACGGCAGCAGCATGATCCACGTGCTCAAGGACGCCAGCGGCGTGTATGCGGGCAAATCCTGGGGCGGCCTGGGCGCGGCCCACGGCGAGCTCAATTGTCCTCACGGCATTGCCTACGACCCGCGCCACGGCACTTTCCTGGTGGCGGACCGCGGTAACAGGCGGCTGGAGCAGTTCAGCCTGGCGGGCGTCTATCAGAGCACCGTCCAGGCGGCCGAAATCACCGCCCCCTGCAATGCGGATATCTGGGGCGATTTCGCCCTGGTTCCCGACCTCAACGGCCCGCTCGTGATTCTCGACAAAGCCAACAAGGTCGTCTCCGTGGTGGAGGTCGGAAAACTGCTGGGCGCTCAGGGATTCCGTCATCCTCACGACGCCATCTGGCTGGCCAACGGCGATATTGTGGTTTGCACCTGGAACCCAGGGCGCCTGGGCTACTGGCGGCGGCTGCCTCCGCAATAAGCTCGCCCTGGGGCGGCGGCTCAAGCGCCGCCGCGGGTCCGGGCCTGGATCTGCTCGATCGCCCACTGGGCGTGCTCGGCAATGAGGGGCTCGGGATCGGTGGCGGCCCGGTGCAGGGCCGGCAGGTTGTCGGCTGAGCCCACGTTGCCCAGGACCACGCACACATTCCGCAACAGCCCGCGCCGTTTGGCTCTCATCAGCGGCGTGCCACGAAACCGGGCGTTGAACCCGGCTGCGTCCAACTCGAGCCACTGCGCCAGCCGCGGCGCTGTCAGGTCCGCCCGCACATGATCGAGCATCAGCGCCCCTTGTTGCGAAAAGCGGTTCCACGGACACACCGCCAGGCAATCGTCGCAGCCAAACACCCGGTTCCCGATCAGCGGACGCAAAGGCAGGGGAATCGGCCCCTTCAACTCGATGGTCAGGTAGGAGATGCACCGCCGCGCATCCAGCGTGAAGGGGGCCACAATGGCCCCGGTCGGGCAGGCCTGGATGCACCGCGAGCAAGTCCCGCACCGGTTCTTCTCCGGCGAATCCGGAACCAGCCGGGCAGTGGTCAGAATCTCCCCGAGCAGCAGCCAGTTTCCATGCGCGCGACCGATCAGGTTCGTGTGCTTGCCGATGAAGCCGATCCCGCTGCGCTGGGCCAGGTCCCGTTCGAGCACCGGACCGCTGTCCGTGTGCCAGAGGGATCGGTTGGGCGGCCCGGCCTGTTCGTCCACAAAGCGCGCCAGTCGTTCGAGCCGGGGCGCGAACACCTCATGGTAGTCCGTGTGGCGGGCGTAAGCCGCCACGCAGGCCGCGCGCTCGGCCGCGGGCGGCGGCGCGCTCCCTTCGCACCCGTAAGCGGCGGCCACCGCCACCACGCTGGCGGCGCCGGGCAGCGCCTCCTGGAGGTTGCGGCGCCTGGCGGCCGTGCGCTCCAGCCACCCCATCTCGCCGTGATAGCTCCTCTGAAGCCATTCGTCGAAATGCCCCCGGCTCGCGGGCGGCTCGGCAGTGGTGAAGCGGCAAAGATCGAAGCCCAACTCGGCGGCGCGTCCGCGAATGGCCTGCTCGGGCGTCATAGCCCCGATTTCACCGCCAGGTGGAAGGCCTTCAGGACCTGCTGGGTGACCTCGCGGGTCGAGCGCAGCTCGGTGTTGATTAGCACATCCGCCCGCCGATAGAACGGGTCGCGCTCGGCCAGGAGCCTGCGAATGGCCCCGAGCGGATCGGCCTGTCGCAGCAACGGTCGGTGGCTGGTGTGCCGTGTGCGCTCGAAGATGGTCTCCGGCGAGGCCCACAGGCAGACCACCACCGCGTGCTCGCGCAGGCTCTCGACGCTGGCCGGGTCGGTCACCAGCCCGCCGCCCGTCGCGATCACCGTCCGCCGGCAGGTCCTCAACTCTCCCACCGCTTCCCGCTCCCGCTGCCGAAACCCGGCCTCGCCTTCCGTCGTGAAGATCTCCGGGATCGATTTGCCCGCTCGCGACTCGATCAACGCATCCGTATCCACGTAGCGGAAGTGGAGCAAGGCCGCCGCCATCCGGCCCACCGACGACTTGCCGGTGCCCATGAAGCCGGTGAGGACCAGGTTGTGGATTCGGCGGCGCGCTCTCATGGCAGCTCCCGGCTCGGCTCAGCCCAATTGCAGCGTGCCATGGGGCGATTCCTGGGAGGCCGCTCCCAACCGCACGTGCGAGGCCCCCAGCGCCTGCAGGCACTGCTGCGCCGCCGCCAGCGCCAGCTCCGGCCGGTTGCAGTCCCGGCTCAGGTGCGCCAGGCACACGTGGCGCGTCTCGGCGGTGATCAATTCCCGCAGCGCCTCGGCCGCCGCCGAGTTCGAGAGATGCCCGTGCCGGCTGAGGATTCGCTGTTTCAGGCTCCAGGGCCGGCGGAAATCGTTTTGCAGCATCTCGATGTCGTGATTGGACTCCAGCACCAGCAGGTGCGCCGGCCGCGCCCGCTGCAGCACCAGCTTGGTCGCGTGGCCCAGGTCGGTCACAAACCCGATGTTGCCCCCGGCCGTCCGGACGAGGAACCCCACCGGGTCGGCCGCGTCATGCGGCACGGAGAACGTCTCCACCGCCACCTCGCCGACCTCGAACGCCGCCCCGGTGTCGAAGATCCGGAATTGGCCTTGAATCCCCAGGGCCGCCTCGATCCCCAAACGGGTTTGCCGGTTGCAATAGACCGGGATGCCCAGCTTGGCGGCCAGGGTCGTCAACCCCTGGATGTGGTCCGAGTGCTCGTGGCTCACCAGGATGCCGCTCAAGACCTCCGGCGTTCTGCCGATGGATAAAAGGCGGTGGCGAATCTGGCGGCCGCTCAGGCCCGCATCGATCAGAAGCCGGGTCTGGCCGGCCTCGAGATAGGCCGAATTGCCCGCCGATCCGCTGCCGAGGATGGTGAGTTGCACTGGCACGGGCCGAAGTTAGTGGGCGGGCTTGGAAGTGCAACGGGGAAATGAAAAAAAACTGAGTTAACCTTGAGTTTGGCCCGCCCCTTGCTATAATCAGGAAAATGTCGCAGGGCTTATATTTATCGCAGAAGATCACGCTCTCGCAGGTGCTGGCGCCGCAATTGCAGCAGTCCCTGGCGCTTCTGCAAGCTCCGACACTCGAACTCAAAGCTCTTGTCGAGCAAGAACTTCAGCAAAACCCTGTTCTCGAGGAGGTCCTCCAGGAACCCCAGTCTGGCGATAAGGAGGAGGGAAGAGACGAACCCTTGAACGGCAGCATGGACCCTGCCGAACCGCCCGCCGACCTTCGATTTGACCCCGCCACCGAAAAGGACAGCAGAGGTCCTGTGGACGACTTCGGGGCCGAGTTCGAGCGCTTGAGCCAGCTCGATCAGGAGTGGCGCGACCATTTTTCGCAGACCAACATTCCGCTGCGCAGCCGGGAGGAGGACGACGAGAAGCGGCAGTTCATGTTCGACTCGCTCGTCGCGAGCTCCTCGCTTCAGGAGCACCTGCTCGAGCAGATGCGCACTTCAGACCTGCCTGAGACCCAGCATCCCATCGCTGAACTGATCATCGGCAACATCGACGAATACGGCTACCTCAAAGCGACGGTCGAGGAGATGGCGGCCGCCGCCGGGCTTCCGGCTGACCAGGTGCTGGACGTGCTCAAGGCGATCCAGTCCTTCCATCCTGCCGGCGTCGGGGCGCGCGATTTGCGGGAATGCCTGCTCCTGCAACTCGAGCGCGCCGACCGGAAGGACACCCTCGAGTACCTGATCATCGACAAGTTTTTCGACGCCCTTGGCCGGAGGCGCATCCCGGAGCTTTCCCGGGGGACGGGAGCCGATCTTGACAGCGTCCAAGAGGCGCTTCAGCGGATCGCCCGCCTGGAACCGCGGCCCGGGCGCGACTTTCTGCCCGACAACGACGTTTACGTGATGCCGGAAGTCTTTGTGGAGCGAAATGGCAGCGATTACGCGGTCTCGACCAACAACGACCACATTCCTCACCTGCGCATCAGTAATGCCTACAAGGACCTGATGGCGCAGGCCTCCTCCTCGGCCGAGGTCCGCAGCTACATCCGGGAGAAGATTCGCGCCGGGAAGTTTCTCATCAAGAGCCTTTACCAGCGCCAGGAAACCATCCTCAATATCGCCCGCGAGATCGTCAACCGTCAGCGCGAGTTCATGGAAAAGGGCGTTTCGGGCCTCAAGCCGATGACGATGTCCCAGGTGGCCGAGGTGGTGGGCGTGCACGAAACCACCGTCAGCCGCGCCGTTTCGGGCAAGTACATGCAAACCCCGCAGGGGGTGTTCGAGATGAAGTATTTCTTCACCTCCGGCCTCCAGACCTCCGCCGGCGAAGGCATGTCCAACACCAGTGTGAAGGAGATTATCGCCGAGATCTTCAAGAAGGAGGACACCCTCAAGCCGCTTTCGGACGAGGACGTCGCGGCCATGCTCAAGGAAAAGGGCATCGTCATTGCCCGCCGCACCGTTGCCAAGTACCGCGGCGAACTCAACATCCTTCCCTCGAACCTTCGCAAGGTCTATTGACCGGCCTGAACCCGCGGGCCATCCGCCCGGTCCGGCCCGCCTCAGTTGTGTTCGCGCGCCGCAGATCGCGCGCGTGGCCGGTGGCCAAATCGGCGCGGCGTTCCCTCCCGATCCGGACCGAGTCCGCCAGCCGGGGCGCCGAAACGCGCAAACCCAGGTTTTGATTGTCGCTTCAAGCAAAGTCGTGTACTGACAACCCCGTTTCCCCGGGCGCCGGGCGGCCCCGGATGACGATGCAAAGACTTTGCGAGCGATATGAGAAACTGGATGCCTTCTTTGGGAACGTGCGCGCGGGTGGGTCTTGTGGGCTTGGTCCTCGTTTCGGCGCCGGCCACGCGCGCCGCGCAGCCCCGGTTCGAGCCCAACTGGGAGTCCCTCGACAAACGCCCCTGCCCGGAGTGGTTTCTCGACGCCAAGTTCGGCATCTTCATTCACTGGGGGCTCTACTCCGTGCCGTCCTGGGGCAAGGTGGGCGAGTACGCCGAGTGGTACTGGAACAAGATGAGCGACAAGAAGCCGTCCAACGCCTGGTGGCAATACCACAAGGCCAACTACGGCGAGAACTTCGACTACAAGGAATTCGCCCCACAATTCCGGGCCGAGCTTTTCAACGCCAACCAGTGGGCCGACCTCTTCGCGCGCTCGGGGGCGAGGTACCTCGTGCCGACTTCCAAGCACCACGAGGGCTTCTGCCTGTGGCCCAGCGCCGAGGCCACCAGGACCTGGGGGCGGCCCTGGAACGCGGCCGAGATCGGTCCGAAGCGCGACCTCATGGCGGAGTTGGCCGAGGCCACCCGCCAGCGCGGCCTCAAGTTCGGGTTCTACTATTCCCTCTACGAATGGTACAATCCGCTCTGGCTTTCAGACCGCAAGCGCTACGTGGATGAACACATGTTTCCCCAGTTCAAGGATGTCGTCAGTCGCTACAAGCCGGCCATCATCTTCAGCGACGGCGAATGGGACCTGCCCTCGAAGGACTGGAGGAGCGAGGAACTGCTGGCCTGGCTGTTCAACGAGTCGCCCTGCAAGGACGAGGTCGTCGTGAACGACCGCTGGGGCAAGGAATGCCGCCACAAGCATGGCGGCTATTACACCACCGAATACGCCGCCGGCATGAAGGACGCCTCCCATCCCTGGGAGGAGAGCCGCGGCATGGGATTCTCTTACGGCTACAACCGCGCCGAGCGCCTCGACGACTACAAGTCGGCGCGCGAGCTCATTCTCGTGCTCGTGGACCTGGTCAGCCGCGGCGGCAATTTCCTCCTGGACATCGGTCCGAACGGCGATGGGACCGTCCCCGTCATCATGGAGCAGCGCCTGGTCGAGATGGGGGACTGGCTCAAGGTCAATGGCGAGGCCATTTACGGAACCCGCTGCGCCCCGAGGCCCTGCCAGTGGACCGATGGCAAGCAACCCGAGCAGAAGTTCGGCGAGTACATGGTCAAATACAGCCTGATGGACCAGGTGGGCCAGCAACCCCGAAACGGGCAGGCGGTCAAACAGGTGTTCTTCACGAAGAAGCCAGGCGCCCTCTATGCCATCACCGCGGGCTGGCCGGGCCGCGAACTCGTGCTGCGCCGCATCAAGGTTTCCGACGGCGCTTCGGTGACCCTGCTGGGCGTCCCCGGCGCGCTCCGCCACAAGGTCCAGGGCGATTCGCTGGCGATCGCGATGCCGGAGCTGGCGCCGGACCAGGCGCCGTGCCGCCACGCGTTTGTCCTCCGCATCGCCGGCGCGGAACTGCTGCCCGAATAATTTGGTGATTGCGTGCAGGGGCGTTTTCGGGATTAATT
Source organism: Verrucomicrobiota bacterium (assembly GCA_022711695.1). GTDB lineage: Bacteria > Verrucomicrobiota > Verrucomicrobiia > Limisphaerales > JACRJZ01 > JACRJZ01. Next base: position 7,861 of record JAKLEJ010000146.1, read on the forward strand.
GCCGGCGGTATCGGAGCGTAGCTTAGCTTGGTAGAGCGCTTGGTTTGGGACCAAGAGGTCGCCGGTTCAAATCCGGCCGCTCCGACCACTTCATTGCCACCCCGCCCGTTCGGACCGGCGCCCGCTCACCCCATGTCAAAATGCGGGCGAGCGTCTGGCGCTTTCCGCC
>JAKLEJ010000147.1 GCA_022711695.1 Verrucomicrobiota bacterium
GAGGGGGGCGAAAGCGCCTCCGCCTGCCCCGGCGTCCTCTTCGACTTCGAGTGCCTGGGCCGAGGCGGCGGCGGACGAGATTCTGGCGCGCGACTACCGGATCGAGATCGGAAGCTGTCTTAGCCGTGGGTGGGACCTGGTGATGCGGCACTTCTGGCTGCTGGTGGGGGCGTCTCTTGTGCTGGGACTCATCCAGGGCGCGGTGCCGCTGCTGACGGGCGTGTGCATGGGGGGCATCTACTGGCTTTCGTTGAAACTGATCCGGGGCGAGCGGGCCGAGTTCGGCGATGCCTTCGGGGGGTTCAGCCTGGCGTTCCTCCAACTCTTTCTGGCCGGCCTGGTCTCGGGGCTTCTGACCGCGGCAGGGTTTGCCTTCTGCATTCTGCCGGGCATCTACCTGGCGGTGGCCTGGCTTTTCTGCCTGCCCTTGACGATCGACAAGAAGCTGGAATTCTGGCCGGCGATGGAGCTGAGCCGGAAAGTGGTGACGAAACACTGGTGGGTGCTTTTCGGCCTGGTCCTGGTGGGCGCGCTCTTGAACCTGCTGGGACTGCTGGTCTGCTGCGTGGGGGTTTATGTGACCACCCCGGTCGTCATCGCCGCGCTGGCTTACGCCTATGAGGATATTTTCGCCGGCCAGCGGCCGCCCGCCGCTTGACCGCCGCAAGGCCTGGACCTGCCTGCTGATCAACGCGCTCATCTGTCCTGGGCTGGGCTCGCTGGTGGCGCGCCGGGCGGTGGGATGGCTGCAGTTGGTCCTGGCCTGGGGCGGCGCCCTCTGGATGGTGCTGGCCATGTTCCGGTTCTTCCAGGACTACGTGCGGCTGCTCCAGGCGCCACCCGACTGGCCGAACCACTTGCGCGCCGCCAGCGCCGGCTTTGTGCTCTTCCTGCTCGGATGGCTCTGGTCGGTGCTGACTGGCATCCTGGCCCTGCTGGAGAGCAAACCGCCGCCGTCGCGGACGCCGCCAGGCGTCAACGAAGACTGGAGCATCTGAGCCGGCCCCCGGGGCATGCAGCCGCGGATGAGCGCGGGTGCGGAGCGCCCCGGCTGCAACGTGCCTGGCTCTCCTCGCGTCGAGACCCCGTGAGAAGCGCCGGCTACGACTCCCTGGCCCGCTGCTGCTGGAAGAACGAGCGCAGCAACTGCCGGCATTCCTCTTCGCGCACCGCCGGGGTGATCTCGCAGCGGTGGTTGAGGGAAGGCCATTGCAGGAGGTTGAACTGGCTGCCGGCGGCGCCGGCCTTGGGATCCGACGCCCCGAAGACCACCCGCTTCAGCCGCGCATGCACGATGGCCCCGGCGCACATCGGGCATGGTTCCTTCGTGACGTAAAGGGTGCAATCCGTCAGGCGCCAGTCTCCCGCCGCGTGCTCGGCCTGTGTGATGGCCAGCATTTCCGCGTGGGCGGTGGCGTCCTTGAGCAACTCCACCTGGTTGGCGGCGCGGGCGACGATGCGCTCCTCGCGCACGATGACCGCGCCCACGGGAACTTCTCCGGCCTCGTAAGCCCGCCTGGCCTGGCGGAGCGCTTCTCCCATGAAGTGGTGATCGCTGTGCAGATCGATGATCGGCTCTTCCATGGCGGGGGAGGGGGCTAGCGCGGGTTCGGGCGATTGGCCGGCCTGGACTCCTCGAGGGTCCACTCGTTGCGGCCGTCGGCGTGGCAATGGCAGTGGGCGGCAAAGAAACCGCCCCGGTGCTGCCAGAACCACGGCCAGAGGCGCTCGCGGTCGGTCAGGGGCAGCTTCAGACGCCCGATCGCCTCCGGCTCGAAGAACTCGAAGCGGCCCTCCTCGTGAGGCGGAGGACACGCCGCCAGGCGACGTTCGATTTCAAAGAGGAACATGAGCCAGTGCTCGCGGCCCTCGTAGCCGTGCTCGCTGATCAGCCCGGTCAGATGCAGCTCCGACGGCGAGACGACCAACCCCATCTCCTCGCCGGCCTCGCGGCAGGCGCAGACGTACGGAGACTCGCCGATATCGGTCTTGAGCTTGCCGCCGCAGGGGCTCCAGAGACCCTTGTTCGGCTCGCAGGCCCGCTCGAGCAGGAGAACCTTCCCCGCCGGGTCGAAGCAGTAGAGCAGGGTGGCGATCTTGTAGGGCAGCGGCATGAGCAACGTCAGTTCAACAGGTGCCGCCGGAGAAAGAGGGCCGTGGACAGAAATTGGAAGTCCGCGTTTGTCTTCTTCCGGAAACCGTGTCCCTCGTCCTTGGCCATCAAGTACCAAACCGTTCCTCCGCGTTCGCGGATGGCTTTGACCATCTGCTCGGATTCGGTGACGGGAACGCGGGGGTCGTTCTTGCCCTGGATGACAAACAGCGGCCGGGCGATCTCGGCGGCGCGGGCGGCTGGCGAAATCCGGCCCAGGAATTCGGCCATGGCCGGATCGCGCTCGTCGCCATATTCGACGCGGCGCAAATCGCGGCGGTAATCCTGGGTGTTCTTGAGGAAGGTCAGAAAGTGGGAGATGCCGACCACGTCCACTCCACAGCGCAGGCGCGGTCCGAAGTGGATCAGGGAAGCCAGCGTCATGTAACCGCCGTAGCTGCCGCCCATGACCGCGATGCGTTGTTTGTCCAGGCCCGGGTCGCGCTCCATCCAGTCCAGCAGCGCGCCGATGTCCTTCACCGAGTCCTCCCGCTTGAAGCCGTTGTCGAGAGTGAGGAAGGTTTTGCCGTAGCCGTCGGAGCCGCGCACGTTCGGATAGACGATGGCGACTCCCAGCTCGTTCAGCCAGTAGTTGTTGCGCGCCTGGAACGTCGGGCGGGCCTGGCCTTCGGGACCCCCGTGGATGTTGACCAGCGCCGGGCGCGGCCCGGGGAACTTGCGCGGGTCCGGCCGATACACGAAGGCTGAGAACTCCAGGCCGTCAAAGCTCTTCAGCGTCACCAGTTCGGGCTCGACGAAGCTCGTCGGATTCAGCCCGCCGGTTTCGCTCTCGGTCCACCGCTCCAGGCGTCCGGTCCGGGCGTCCAGCGAGTAGGCGTCGCCGGGGGAGCGGGCCGAGCTCAAGGTGAAGCCCAGGTCCCGTCCGTTGGCATGCCATTCCAGCCCGCTGACCACGCCCAGGGGCAGCGCCGGCCGGACCAGCGCTTTGCCCGTTCCGGAATCGAGAATCCGGAGCACGCTGGCGCCCCTCTCGTTGACTACCGCGGCCACCTTCCGCCCGTCGGGCGAAACCTCAAAATCTTCGATGCTCCAGGGAATCTCCAGGGTGAGCCGCTTGATTTCCCCGACGTCGGGCCCGAGACGGACCAACTGCAGATGCTCGGCGCCTTCGTCAGTGCTCAGCAGGATGCTGCGTCCGTTGTGGCAGAACCGGGCCTTGTCGATGGCGGCTTTGCCGCGCGTCAGGCCCTGGGAGGAGGCTGCCGGGGGCGGCCACACCGGCCGAAGCGTCCCGGTTTCCAGGTTCAGTTCGTGCAGGTAGGCCTCGTTGATCGAGATCGACTCGAGAAGCAGCAGACGCGTTTCGTCCGGCGACCAGTCCTGGGCCGACCATCCGCCTCCACTCACCCGGGCGGCGAGCCGGTCGGTCGCGGGATCGGCCGGGTTCATCGCGTAGATGTCGGTGTCCTTCCCGTTGCGGCGGGTCGAGCTGTAGGCGAACTGGCGCCCGCTCGGGGACCAGCGCCCGCCCATGTTGCGCGATTTGCCATCCGTCAGGAGGGTCGCCCGCCCCCCCTCGAGGTCCAGGCGGTAAAACTGGTAGAACTCTCCGCCGCCCTTGTCCTGGGAGAAGACCACGAACTCGCCCGTCTTCGGGCGAAAGGAACCCCCGCCCGCGGGCTCGGCAAAGAACGTGAGCTGCCGCCGCGCCCCGCCTGGCTGGGCCACCAGGTGCAGTTGCGGCGTGTCGGCAAAGCGCGTGGATATCAGCATCTCGCGCCGGACCGGGTGCCAGGCGCTGAACGAAGCCGTTCGAAATTCCAGGTACCGCCCGGCTTCCGTCTTCAGCTCGGCGGGGATTTCCGGCACGCCATCCACGACCAGGCTTTCCGGGGTTTGCGCCGCCAGGGCCATTCCCAGGGCCAGCAGGGCCGCGGCTGCCAGGGGCGCCCCCGCGCCGAGAGTCGGAGGATGCCGCTCGAATGACTTGTCGCTCATGCGGCCATGCTTTTCGAGAACCGCCGCTTTTTCAAACACAAACCGGAAAGAAACAGTTGACATCGGGCGGAAAACTGTCATACTGTCCTATGACAGTAAGAATAGCGCGGCCATGTTCTTCTCCGTAAACTACAAGTCCGGCAAGCCGGTTTACCTGCAGGTGGTGGACCAGGTGAAGGCGGCGGCCGCCTCCGGGGCGCTGCAGCGGGGCGAACCCCTGCCGTCCATCCGGCCGTTGGCCGAGCAATTGCGGATCAATCGCAACACCGTGGCCAAGGCCTATGCGGAGCTGGAAAGCCAGGGCGTGATCGAGACCCTCCCCGGCAAGGGCTGCTTCCTGACGGAGGCGCGGACGCCCTTTCGGAAGGAGGCGCGTCACAAACTGCTGGCGGAGGAGATCGATGCGGTGGTGGTGCAGGCCCATCATCTGCAGGTGGCCAAGCCGGAATTTCTCGAACTGGCCAGGGAGCGGTATGAATTGCTGGAGCAAAAGCGCCACGATGCCGCTCCCGCCCAAGGAGAATCATGAATGCCGAAAAACCAGCGATCCAGATCGAGGGTCTCGAGCGCCGCTACGGCCGTGCCGAGGCGGTGCGGGGCCTGAGCCTGCAAGTCGAGGCCGGGCGGTGTTATGGGTTCTTCGGCCGCAACGGGGCCGGGAAGACCACCACGATCAAGTGCCTGCTGAACCTGCTGCGGCCGCACGCGGGAACCGTGCGGGTGTTCGGCCTCGATCCGGCCCGGGACGAGGTGGGCGTCAAGCAAAGGCTGGCCTACGTGCCGGACAGCGTGGCCTTCTACCCATGGATGACGGTGCGTGAGACGCTGGATTACCTGGCGTCGTTTCGAGACCGCTGGAAGCGTGCGATCGAGGCCGAACTGTTGGCCCGGTTCCGGCTGGACCCAAGCCGGAAGACCAGCGAGCTCTCCAAAGGCCAGCGGACGCAGTTGGCGCTCGTGGCGGCGATCTGCCCGGAACCCGAACTGCTGGTGCTGGATGAGCCGACCTCCGGGCTGGACCCGATCGTGCGGCGGGAGTTTATCGAGACCGTGATCGGGGCGTATCAGGCCGGCGATCCCGGGCGGCGGACGGTCTTCGTGTCCACTCACCTGATCGGCGAGTTTGAAGGGCTGATCGACGAGTTCACGATCCTGGATCAGGGGCGCGAGGTGTTGACCCTGGGGGCGGACGCTGCCCGCGAACGCTACCGGCGCGTGTGCGCGCGCTTTGCCCAACCGCCGCCGCCGCCGCCGTTCGACCACGTGCGCGTGACGCGCCGGGAGGGGCGCGACCTCGAATTGGTGGTGACGGACTCGGCGGCGCGGGTGATGGAGTGGTTAAAGACGCTCTCGCCGGAGATGCTTCACGCGGAAGCGCTGACCCTGGAGGAAATCTTCGTGGCGACGGTCAAAACCGGGGAGGCTGTTCCATGAGGACAGCGACGCAGCCGGCTGGCGGCACGGCCAGCGACGGATTCTGGGCCTGGACGCCGTTGCCGCCGCAATGGATCAAGGAACTGCGCGTCCTGCTCCCCGCCTGGATCGCAACCGCATGTCCGCCCGCGTTGATGCTCTGGGAACGCGAGTGGCTGGACCCCATACTGCTCTGGGTCCTCTACTTCGTCGGCTGCGTCACCCTGGCCTGCCTGCCGTTCGGCCACGAGTTCGGCTGCCGAACCGTGGCCTCGCTCCTCGTGCAGCCGGCCACGCGCCGCCGCCTGTTCCTCCAGAAGCTGGGCCTGTTGTGGGCGGTTCTGGCCAGCGTGGTCTGGCTGGCCGTCGGGTGCGGTTGGGTGGGCGCGGCTCGGGACCCGCAGGCGCATTCGCTCAGCGCGGTTGGCTTCTGGGTCTTGGCGTCGGCGATCGTTGCCGGCTGCACAGGACCCTGGCTGACGCTGGTGACGAGGCGCACCGTGGCGGGGATTGTCTCTGCGCTGTCGCTGCCCGGCCTGATCTGGGCGATGACGTATTTGACGCTGGCCGTGATGGCGAAATGCGGTCTGTTCCCGGAAGCCTCGGTTCTTCCCCTGGCGCCCCCTGTCTATGGCGTGGCCATGGCGATCTATTCGGTGGGGCTGGCCGTGCTGGGCTGGCACAAGTTTCGGTCTTTGGAGGATCTCGAAGTTCCGTCCGGCAACCTGGCGTTGTTCGACCGGCTGCGGCGGCTGTGGCCGGGCGCCGTCGTTCAAGCCAGGCCCCCTGGGCGCCATCCCGTGCGAGCGCTTTTGCTCAAGGAACTGCATTTGCAGCAATGGACGGTGGCCGTTTTTGGCGTGCTGCTGGCGATGCTCCTGGCGCTGGTTCTCGCCAAGCGCCTCTTCATGGGCATGCGCGATACCGACGTGCCCCCCCTGGCTTTCGCGTTTGGCCTGATCTTGTGCCTCCTGGCCGGGTCGTTCACCTGCACTGAAGAGCGGCACCTGGGCACGATGGACTGGCGGGTGGCGATCCCCCTGCCGACCTGGCGCCAATGGATGATCAAGGCCGGGGCGGCGGCGGGCACAGCGGCGCTCCTGGGAGTCCTGCTGTGCCTGGTTCCGGCCTCGGTCGAGGGCTTGGTCTTCTGGCATTTGCCCCAACTGCCGTTGGCCGTGTTGTGGTGGGGTGGCGTGGCGGCGCTTTGGTTGACGAGCCTGGCGGCTCTGGCCTCTTCTCTTTGCCCGACCACATTGCGGGCGCAAATCACCGCCGTCGCCCTGGGGGTGGCCTCCCTTCTGGCCATGGCTCTGCTGCACGACCTCTTGCTCATAGAGCCCGGTGCGGGCCCGTTTCTTGCTGGGCTCTTTCGTGCCTCGGGTTTGAATGGCGAAGGCCTGGGGCCCGTCTGGGAAGGCATCCTCGTGGCCATGCTCTGGACGGCGGCGGCGTTCGTCCAGTTCTGCCTGGGCTTCGTCAACTATCGGCATGAGACGGACGCGCTCAGACGCCTGCCGGCGCAAGGGGTTTGCGTGCTCCTCGTCAATGCGGCGGTTGTCGTGGGGATCGCCGCGCTCAAGGCGAGGTTCTGAACCGGATCCGCCGGGGGCCGCAGCCCGGGCTCCGGCGCCCCGGCGTTTCGAGACTCACCGGCCCCTGGCCGGTTGGTGCGCAAGGCCCGTTTCGAGGCCGGATTGGAGGCTTCCCCTCGGAGGGCGCTTCGGATTAGACTGTTTCCCGAGCCTATGAAATCAGCAACAGGTTGGCGGGTGGTTCTCCGGCGAACGCTTGTCGTGATCGTGGTTCTTCTGGTTGTGGCGGCGGCGGGCATCGTGGGGCGGGCGCTGTACGCTTTTCGAGACCGGCATCCGGGCTACACGCTGGACCTGGACCTCAAGCCGGCAAAAGAGAGCCCGGCTGACCTCCCGCTGAAGGCCGGTTTCGGGCGCGTGCGGATCAACCCGGATTTGAGCGATCCCTTGCGGCCGGTCTGGCTGGCCGGCTTTTCGCAGCACCGCGCCGCCACGGCGATCCACGACGATCTTTGGGCCATCGCCTGCGTGGTGGATGACGGCCAGGCCCGCCTGGGTGTGGTGGTTTTGGACGCCATCGGCCTGTTTCACGACGAGGTCATCGAGGTGCGCCGTCGGCTGCCGGCGGAGTGGCGGTTGGATTACGCGGTGGTCTGCGCCACGCACAACCATTCCACGCCGGATCTCATGGGACTATGGGGGCCGAACTACCTCAAGACGGGGGTCGATCCCCGCTATCGTCACCAGGTCATCGAGGGGGCGGCCCAGGCGCTCGGGGAGGCGATCAAGGCGCTCGAACCCGCCGCGATGGCGTTGCACGAGATCCCTCTGTCGCCGACGGGCCTGGTCACGGACACCCGCAAACCGGTGGTGTTCGATCCCGACCTGCGCATCATGCATTTCACGCGGCCAGCCGACGGCGCCACCCTGGGTTCGATCATCACGTGGGGGAACCACCCCGAG
>JAKLEJ010000148.1 GCA_022711695.1 Verrucomicrobiota bacterium
GAAGAGGTAGCCGACATGCGTGAGGTCGTCGCCTCCCAGCGGAATGGCGAAGGTGGCGCGCACGGTGAGATCGCCCGCTGTCAGCTCCCGGTTGGGCCAGACCATCGAGATTTCCGAGGCTGGCACCCCGAGCGCCTGGAGTTTCTCGACGGTTTCCGGCGGGGCCACGTAACGGCCGCGGCCGCCGTGTTGGCGGTAAGCCGCGAGCGTTTCGGGGTCGAGATGGTCCTGGTGGCTATGGGTGAGGGCGTAGAGGTCCACTCCCGCCAGTTCGGTCGCCGGCAGCGGCGGCGGGTACTGGCGGTCGAAGTCGAGGCCATTCTCGTCGCCGATGGCCTTGCAAGAGTTGCTGAGATAGGGGTCCAGCGCGGCGACCTGGCCAGCCGGGCTCTTGATGAGGAAGCCGGCCTGGCCCAGCCACCACAGAGTGAGCGATCCCGGCCGCGTGGGGTGCGACCGGACCTGGTTCATCGTCAAGGAACTCATGGTTTGAAATCAGAATTCTCTCGCATAGCCGGCGGTCCATCCGCCATCGACCGTGAGAATGGCCCCGTTGAAATACGAACTTTCGGGCGCGGCGAGGAAGAGGGCGGCGTGGGCGATTTCCTCCGGCGTGCCGGGCCGCCCCAGCGGCACGTGCGCCAGCATGGCCTGGACGCGGTCGCTGAACTTGCCGTCCGACCCGTAGAACAGCTTCTTTGTCCCTTCGGTGAGGATGGAGCCGGGGGCAATGCAGTTGACGAGGACCCCCTGCGGCCCCAACTCCAGGGCCATGGACTTGGTCAGGTTGACCACCCCTGCCTTTGCCGCCACAAACGGGCTTTGCAGCCGCAACGGCACCAGCCCGACAATCGAGGCAATGTTAATGATGCGGCCCGATTTCTGTCGGAGCATCGGTTTGGCCCCGGCCCGGCTCACCTGAAACAGTCCGGTCAGGTCCACGCGCACGATGCGGTCCCATTCCTCGATCGGGAACTGGTCGATGTTCACCCGATGGTGGAGGGTGTTCACCCCCGCATTGTTGACCAAGATGTCCAGCCGGCCGAAGGCCTGGAGCACCTCGTCGATGCCCGCCTCCACCTCGGCGTTGCGGGTTACGTCCATGCGCAGCGCCAGGCTGCCCGGGGAGCGCTGCGCCGCCAATTGAGCCGTCTCGAAATCCACGTCGGCATAGACGGCGCGCGCGCCGTTGGCGGCGAACGCGTCGGCAATCGCCTGCCCCAGTCCGCGAGCGGCCCCGGTCACCAGCGCCACCCGACCTTCCAAATTGACCTTCATGATGTCCTTGCGATGAACCGCGATTTGTTCGTGGGCAGGGGCTACTAGAGCACAAGCCGCGGAAAACGCATCCGTTTTTTGAGCAATTCGGCATGGTTTTTGCCGGGTTTGAATCGGCGGCGCCGTTCAAAAACAGTGAAAATCCAGCGAAAAAGGGAGGCCGCCGACCCGCCCGGCCGCTAGGCTTGGTCTCATGAAACCAGAATGCGCTTCGGGTGTCACGCGATGAGCGGGAGCACGCCAGCTTCAGACAAGGGCAGTCCCCCCGCGGGGGGCGTCGCCTCCGCCGGACCTTTGGCGCTTTACCGCACGATGCTGCTGATCCGCCTCAGCGAAGAGCGACTCGCGCGGTCGCACCAGCGCGGCTTGATTCATGGGGCGTGTCATACCTACGTGGGGGAGGAGGCGATCGCGGCCGGCGTGTGCGCCCATCTGCGCGCCGACGACGTGGTGTTCAGCACCCATCGCGGGCATGGCCACGCCCTGGCCAAGGGCCTGGAACCGCCGCGGCTGTTTGCCGAACTTTACGGGCGGGCCACGGGTTGCTCGCGCGGGCGCGGCGGCAGCATGCACCTGTTTGCGCCCGAGATCGGCCTGCTGGGGACCAGCGGGATCGTCGGCCCGTGCATCCTGCAGGCTGCCGGGGCCGGCTGCAGCTTCCAGTTGCTCGAAACCGGCCGGGTGGCGGTGGCCTTCTTTGGAGATGGGGCCGTGAACAACGGCGCCTTTCACGAGGGCCTCAACCTGGCGGGGCTGTGGAAGCTGCCCGTGGTTTTCGTCTGCGAGAACAACCAGTTTGCCACCGAAGTCGCCTTTTCCCGCTCCGCCGCGAATCCCAGCGTGGCCAGCCGTGGCGCGGCGTATGGCATGCCCGGCGTCGAGGTGGATGGCAACGACGTGCTGGCGGTGGAAGCCGCCGCCCGCGAGGCGGTGGCGCGCGCGCGTTCCGGCGGCGGCCCGACCCTGATCGAGTGCAAGACCTACCGCACCCGGGCCCACGCGGAGGGCATGGGCGATTTCACTTACCGCACCCGCGAGGAAGTGGAGCGATGGAAATCGCGCTGTCCCCTTGCGACGCTCAAGCAGCGGATGCTGGCGGAGAACCCCGCTGCCGCCGCGGGACTGGAGGCCGTCGATCGCGAGGTGGCCGCGCTCGTGGAGGCGGCGCACTTGTTTGCCGAGCGCAGCGAATATCCCACCCCTGACACCGCCGCACAGCATGTCTATGCGGTCGGACCAGCGGCGAGAGCGGGGGAGTCCGGAAACAGAGACTCCAGGCCGCGCGCGGCGCACTATCCGCCTGAACCCGGCCTCGCGCCGGCCCCGGCGGCTGGCGCCGCTCCCGCCCGGGAGCTGACCTTCATCAAGGCCACGCTTGAAGCGCTGACGGAAGAGATGGCCAAGAACCCGCGAATCTTTGTGATGGGCGAAGGCATTGGCCCGCGCGGGGGCAACTTTGCCACCACCACGGGGCTCTACGCTCAATACGGCCCGCAGCGGCTGCGCGACACCCCGATCTGCGAACGCGGGTTTGTCGGGCTTGCGTGCGGGGCGGCGATGAGCGGCGCGCGGCCAGTGGTCGATTTCATGTTCGCCGACTTCATCCTGGATGCGGCGGGCGAGATCGTCAACCAGATCGCCAAGATGCAGTACATGAGCAGCGGACGCCTGAAGATGCCTGTGCTGCTGCGCGGCTGCATTGGGATCGGGCACTCGGCGGCCACGCATCACTCCGGCAGCTATTACTCCATGTATGCCCAGTTTCCCGGCTTGCGCGTGGTGGCGCCGTCCTCGCCCCGGGACGCCAAGGGCCTGCTCAAGACCGCCCTCACCTGCGACGACCCGGTGCTGTTCCTCGAGCACCGCGAGCTGCTCGCCCTGAAGGGCCCCGTGCCGGCCGAAGAGTATTTCATCGAGTTCGGCCGCGCCTCCGTGGTGCGGGAGGGCCGCGATGTCACCGTGGTGGCGCTGGCGCTGATGGTTCACCGGACCTTGCAGGTTTGCGACACGCTGGCCCGCGAGGGACTGTCCGTCGAACTCATCGATCCGCGCACCGTCGCGCCGCTCGACACGGACACCATCCTGAAGTCCGTGGCCAAGACCGGCCGCCTGCTGATTGTCGATGAGTCGTTCGGCCACGGCGGCATCGGCGCCGAGATCGCCGCCCAACTGGCTGACCGCGGGTTCGACGATCTGGATGCGCCGATTCGCCGTCTGAACGGCGCGCACACCCCGACCCCCTACAGCCCGCCGCTCGAAGCCGCCGTCGTGCCGAGCGCGGACGCGATCGCGCAGGCGATTCGAGACCTTTGCGACGAATAGGGAACAGCAAACTCCTCTCTCCTGACTCCTTCTCGTTATGCCCATCCCCCTCACCGTTCCGCGTCTCGGCTGGTCCACGGAGGAAGCCACGTTTGTCGGGTGGCTGAAGAAGCCGGGCGAGCTGGTGCGGGCTGGGGAGCCGCTCTTCACACTCGAGAGCGAGAAAGCCTCGCAGGAGATCGAAGCCAGCGACAGCGGCGTCCTGCGTGTTCCGCCGAACAGCCCGCAGCCGGGAGACATCGTCAAAGTGGGCGCCCTGCTGGGTTACCTGGACGGAGAGAAAGAGACAAAGCCAACGGAAACTCAGACGGCGGCTCCAACTCGACAGGAGCCAGTTTCCGCTGCGACTTCAGCGCCGAGCGCGCCGGCTCCGGTTGTAGAAGGCGCAATCGCTGCGGCGCCTGCCCGGGCCGGTCGCCCGGCCGCCAGCCCGCGGGCCCGTCGGCGCGCCGCTGAATTGGGCGTGGACTGGACTCGGTTGAAGGGCAGCGGGCGCACCGGCCGCATTGTGGAGTCAGACGTGCTGGAGGCTTCGCGAACGACGGCGGCGGCTCCACTCACCCCGATGCGCCGCCTGATCGCGCAGCGCACGGCGGAGAGTTTTGCCGCTGCACCGCATTTCTACCTGCGCGCCGAACTGGACGCGACGGCGTTGCTCCAACTGCGCCAGCGCCTGGTGGGCGAGATTGAACGATCCGCCGGGGTGCGCCTGACGCTGACCGACCTGATTCTCCGGGCCCAGGCCCGTGCTTTGCGCCAATGCCCCTTTGCCAACTGCGTTTGGCGGGACAATGGCATCGTGGCCTGTCCGGGCTGGGATGTGGGGTTGGTTGTCAGCCTGCCGGAGGGCCTCTTGATACCCATCGTGCGCTCTGCGGCCGAGGGGGGGGTGCCCGAGCTGGCCAGGCGCCGCGCCGCGCTGGTGGAGGCCGCGCGCGCCGGCCGGTTGGCCGGCGAGGCCCTGCAAGGCGGCGCCACCAGCCTTTCGAACCTGGGCAAATCCCGCGTGGACGAATTCTCGGCGGTCATCCCGTCCGGGCAGAGCAGCGTTCTGGCGGTCGGCCGTGTGGCGCCCCGTCCTTTCGTTGTGGACGAGCAGTTCGTCCTCCGGCCCACGCTCAAGCTCTGCCTCTCCGTGGACCATCGCGTCATGGATGGCGGTCCGGCGGCGGAATTCCTGGGGCGCATTGTCGATGGTCTGGAACAACCGGAGACGCTTGTGTGACACCCCGCTGTCGTCAACAGGCAAGTGCGTTTCCGCGGCACGCGGCGCCCCGCGCGATCGCCAGTGGCGCCTCCCGCGCAGCGAGCCGTTCCGGCACTCGCTTGCGGCTCCGCGTCCCTCTCCCATTCAAAACAGATGACTGAGACCCCTGACCAGAACACAGCCAGAACCGCATGAAGACACACACCTTGACCGCGCTGATTCTCGCCCTGGCGGGCGCCGCCTCGCTGCGGCCCCACACCGCCCAAGGCGCGCTGCCGACCGAATCCGACATGGCCGAGGCTGCCCGCTGGACAGCCGCCAAATTCAGGGGCGTGGCCGAAACGGCCAGGCCCAGCCCCGGGCTGTATGTCCTGGCCAACAACGATCCGGTGCAAAAGAACGCCCGCAACGGCCGGCCGATGCGAATCGTTCAAACCGACTACTCCCGCGGCCTCTACTGCCATGCGGTCAGCAAGGTTGTCGTGCGCCTGCCCGGGCCCGGCGACCTCTTCACGGCGATTGTCGGCGTGGACAGCAACGAGCAGACCAGCGGGGGACGCGGCAGCGTGCGCTTTGCGGTGCTGGCCAACGAACGCGAGAGCTTCAAATCCGGCCTCATGCGCGAGGGCATGGCGGGAGCGCCCGTGGAAGTGAAGCTGAACGGCGCCCGCGAATTTGTCCTGGAGGTGGAGGATGGCGGCGACGGGATCGGGTGCGACCAGGCCGATTGGGCCCAAGCCCGGGTGAGACTGCAGGACGGCCGCGAGATCTGGCTGGCGGACCTGCCCCTGGCCGAGGGGGCCGGCCGGGCTTCCTTCACCACCGAGCCGGCGTTTTCCTTCAAGTACGACGGCAAAGCGTTCGCCGATCTCCAGTGGAAACCGGTTCGCAGCGCCCGCAAGTTGGACGAGCAACGCACCGAGCATACCCTCGTTTACGCGGATGGGACCACCGGCCTGGAGGTTCGTTGCGTGGCGATCCAATACCATGATTACCCCACAGTGGAATGGACTGTCTATTTTGCCAACAAGGGGACAAGCGATACGCCGGTGCTTTCGGACATCCAGGCGTTGGACACCCGGTTCGAGCGCAGCGGCCGCGGGGATTTCATCCTCCACCACCACAAGGGGACCTTTGTGCGCCCGGACGATTTCGAGCCGTTGACCACGAAGTTGAAGGCCGGCCAGCGCGAGCGCTTCGCTCCGCCGGGCGGGCGTCCCTGCGGTCATGTCTGGCCCTATTTCAACCTCGAGGCCGCCAACGAAGGGGTGATTCTCGCCGTGGGCTGGCCGGGACAGTGGGCGGCGGAGTTTGCGCGGGACAACGCGAATGGCTTGCGGGTGACGGCGGGCCAGGAGAAGACGCGGCTCAAGCTCAAGCCCGGCGAAACCATCCGCACCCCGCTCATGGCGATGCAGTTTCACAGCGGCGACTGGCTGGCTTCGCAGAACGTCTGGAGGCGCTGGATGCTGGCCCACAACCTGCCCCGGGCGGCCGGTCAGCCGCCGCGGCCGCTCCTGACTCCTTGCAGCTCGCACCAGTTTGCCGAGATGATCAACGCCAACGAGGAAAACCAGAAGTTCTTCATCGACCGCTATCTCGAGGAAAAGCTGAACCCGGACTACTGGTGGATGGACGCCGGCTGGTACGTGAACAAGAGCGGTTGGCCCAACACCGGCACCTGGCTGGTGGACAGCAACCGGTTCCCCCGCGGCCTGCGGGCCATCACCGACCATGCCCGCTCGAAGGGCGTCAAGGGCCTGGTGTGGTTCGAGCCCGAGCGCGTCACCCCGGGCACCTGGCTGCACGACACCCACCCCGAGTGGCTCCTCAAAGGCACGCTGCTGAACCTCGGCAACCCCCAGGCGCGCGCCTGGCTCACCGATCACGTGGACAAGCTCCTCACGGAGCAGGGGATCGACCTCTATCGCCAGGACTACAACATCGACCCGCTCGGATTCTGGCGCGGGAACGACCCCGAGGACCGGCAGGGCATCACCGAGAACCATTACGTGACCGGCTACCTGGCTTACTGGGACGAATTGCTGCGGCGTCACCCGGGCATGCTGATCGACTCGTGCGCGTCGGGCGGACACCGCAATGACCTCGAGACCATGCGCCGGTCGCTGCCCTTCCTGCGCAGCGACTGCATCATGGACCCGGTGGGCAACCAGGCTCACACCTATGGCCTGTCGTTCTGGCTGCCCTATCACGGCACCGGCAGCAGCCAGACCGGCGAACTCGACGCCCGCAGCGCCATGGCTTGTCCCCACTTCATCGCCTGCTGGGACATGCGCAACCGCAGCCTCGATTACGATCTGCTCCGCCGCCTCGTCCGCCAGTGGCGTGAATACGCTCCCAACTACTTTGGGGATTATTATCCGCTGACCCCGCACAGCATCGAGCCCACCACCTGGATCGGCTGGCAGTTCGACCGGCCCGAGCAGGGCAAAGGCATGATCCAGGCCTTCCGGCGCTCCCAGAGCGTCTTTGAAGTCGGTCGTTTCAAGCTCCGCGGCCTCGAGGCCAAGGCCCGCTACGCCGTGACCGATCTGGGATCGGGCGATTCCCGGACGCTCTCCGGCGCGGAGTTGATGGAGAAGGGCCTGCCCGTGTCCATCACCGCACAACCGGGCGCGGTGACGTTGACCTACGCCAGGGTTCAGTGACACAATGCCCGCATGAAGAACCGCCCGCCCCGCTCCAGCCTCTGGACGATGGCGGTCGTGGCGTGTCTTGCTTCGTTTGCCGGATGGGCCGCGACCCCGACCGAGTCTGAAATGGCCGAAGCCGCCCGCTGGGCATCGGCCAAGTTCAAGGGAGTTGCCCTTGCGCCTGAGCCGCGTGCCGGCCTTGAGGCGCTTGCCAACCACGGGCCGGTGGACCGGAACGCCCGCGGCGGCAAACCCCTGCGCGTCGGCGGCCAGGCGTACACGCGCGGGCTCTACTGCCATGCCTCCAGCCAGGTCATCGTCCGCCTGCCTTCCGCAGGCCTCGAGTTCACGGCCCTCGTGGGCGTGGACAGCAACGATCAGACCGTGGGCGGCCGGGGCAGCGTGCGCTTTGCGGTCGAGGTGGACGGAAAAGAGAGCTTTCGCTCGCCTCTCTTGCGCGAGGGCATGCCCGGCGTGCCGGTGAAGGTGGACCTGCGGAAGGCCGACCGGTTCGTTCTCCTGGTGGACGACGGCGGCGATGGCATCGCCTGC
>JAKLEJ010000149.1 GCA_022711695.1 Verrucomicrobiota bacterium
CGTCCCTTGAGCTGGTCCATGTAAAGGGAGGTGACGCGGGTGGCGAGCTCGGAGGCCACGCCGGTCTTGAGGGAGACCACCCGCATCTGGCGCGGCTCCTTGGCCAGGAGCGAGTCCATCTGCTCGACGATCGCCGACGCGCTCTGCAAATCCTGGGGCGCCCCGCTGACGATCAGGAGGTTGTTTTGCGTGTCCACGCCCACGGTCACCCGCGGAATGCTGCGCCCGTAGGGGGAAATCTGCACGAGGGCGCTGGAGAGGATGGTGCTCACCTGCTCGGCCTCGGCCTGCTTGAGGCGGAACACGCGCGTGCGGCCGGTCTGCGCCTCGGTTTTGTCCAGCTTCTGGATGATGTCGTCGAGGAGCTTGAGGTCGTTCGTCCCGGCGGAAACCACGAGGCGGTTGGCGTTGACATCCGGCAGGACGAGAGCCTGGGTGGCCGGCGAAATGCCGCGGGTCTTGGCGGCTTCCTGGTAAAGCGACTTGACCGTGGAGGCCAGCTCGGGAGCGGAGGTGGAGGTCAGCTCATAGACCTTGGTTTCGCGGCCCTCCTGAACGATGGCGCTGGCCGTCAACTGCCCGGCGATCTGTTCCAGCAGTTTGATCTGGGCGTCCGTGCCGCCCAGGACGATCTGGTTGCTGGCGGCGTCCTCGAGCATCAGCACGTCGGTGGTCCCCAGCTCCGGCTGGGCCTTGGATTGGTCGTCGAACACGGCGCGCAGCTTGGGCAGCAGCTCGGAGGCCTGGCCGATCTTGACCGGGAGCACCTTCATGGCGCGCTGAACCTGGCCGCCCATCGAATCGATCTGCTCGATAATGACGCTGGCGCCCTGAAGCTCTTTGGGGTCCCCTGTGATGATGAGGGTGCGGCTCTTGGGATCCACGCTGACACTGACGCGCTTCTGCTGGCGGCCGTAGGCATCGTAGCGGACCATGGCGCTCTGAAGGATTTCGACGACCTTCTCCGGATCGGCTTGCTTGAGCTTGAACACGCGGACGCTGGCGGACTGCGCCCCCACCTTGTCGAGCTTCTTGACGATCTCCTCGACGGCATTCAGTTCGTTGGTCGGCCCGGTGAGGACCAGGCGGTTGGCGATGGCGTCGGGCACGATCGCGGCCTCGGCGGCGGGGGGGCTGGGCCGGGCCTTGAGCTGCTCCTGGTAAAGGGACTTGACGGTGGTGGCGAGCTCGACGGCGTTGGCGGTGGTCAGGTCCACAACGCGGGTATCGCGCGGCACGACGGCCTGGCCGGCGCGCAGGTTGCGCACGATGCCCTCGATCTCGGCGATATGGTTGGAGCGGGCGGTGACGATGAATCGCGCGGCCTTGGGGTCGGCAATGATGTTGGCGTCGGCCGGATCGCTGGCCTCCTTGTTCTTCCAGTGATCCTGGTAAATCTGCTGGACGAGGGGCAGCAGGCGATTCATTTCATCGACCTGCCCGATCTCGATCATGCGCGTCTCGCGCGGGCCCTGCTTGAGGCTGGCGCTTTCGAGCTCGCCCAGGATCTTCTCGACCAGCGCCAGTTGCGCCTCGCTGCCCGCGAGGATCAACTGGTTGCTGGGGGCATCCTCGAGGATGAGGATGTCCGTGGTCCCCAGGTCCGGCCGGCTGGCCATCTGGTCGTTGTAGAGCTGGCGAACCTTGGGCGAGAGCTCGACGACCTTGGACTGCTTGAGGGTCAGCACCTTGATGCGGCGGTCGGCCTGGGCGCCCAGGGCGCTGTCGAGCTGCTCGATGATCACGGCGGCGTTTTGGAGCGACTGCAGCTCCTTGGGATCGCCCGCGACGATGATGGTGCGGCTCTTGGCATCAAGGGTCACCCCCACGCGGCGGCGCTGGCGGCCGTAGGAATCGTAGCTGGTCAGGGCGTTGGACAGGATCTCCATCACCTTGGCAGGATCGGCGGACTTGAGCTTGAACACGCGCACCGTGCCGCTCTGGGCGCTGACCTTGTCCAGCTTGCGAATGATGTCCTCGACGGCCGCGAGCTCATTCGAGGTGCCGGTGACAATCAGGCGGTTAGCCGAAATGTCCGGCAGTATCTGGGTCTCCTGCGGCTGCGCCCCGGGCCGCGATTTAGCCTGATCCAGATAGAGGGATCGCACCGTGGTGGACAGTTCGACGGCGTTGGCGGTGGTTAGATCGATGATGCGGGTGTCGCGCGGCTCGTTCAGGTCGCCCGCCCGCAGCTCGCGCACGATCGTCTCGATCTCGGCAATGTGGTTGGTGCGGCCCGTCACGATGTAACGGGCGTTGCGGGCGTCCGCCAGGATCTGGGCGTCCGCGGAATCGGAGGCGTCGCGGCTGCGGGCGCGCTCCTGGTAAAGCTGCTGCACAAGGGGGAGCAGGCGGTTCATCTCCTCGACCTGCCCGATCTCGATCATCTTGGTGAGGCGCGGGCCCTGGGCGACGGCGGCCGCCTGAAGGTCAGTCATGATCCGCTCCAGCAACTTCAACTGGGCATCCGTGCCCGCGAGGATGATCTGGTTGCTGGCCAGGTCCTCGAGCATCAGCATGTCCGAGGTGCCCAGCTCGGGCTGGCTGGAAAGCTGATCGGCATAGAGCTGGCGGGTCTTGGCCACCAGGTCCAGCACGCGCCCCTGTTTGAGGGTGACCACCTTCATCTTGCGCTCGGGGCGCTCGCCCAGGGACGAATCGAGCTGCTCGATGATCGAGCTGACGCCCTGGAGTTCCTTGGGATCGCCCGTGACGATGAGCATCCGGCTCTTGGCGTCCACGCTCACGGTGCAGCGCTTCTGCGGCCGGCCGTAGGCGTCGTAGCGCACCAAAGCCGTGGTCATGATCTCGGCGACCTTGGCGGGATCGGCGGACTTGAGCTTGAAGATGCGCGCCGACGAGCTCTGGGCCGAGACTTTGTCCAACTTCTTAATGACCGACTCGACCTCATCAAGTTCGTTGGTTTCGCCCACCACGATCAGGCGGTTGCCGCCGGCGTCGGGCAGGATGAGGGTGTCGGGCTGGATCGTGCCCAGGCGGGCCCGGGCCTGATCGAGGTAAAGGGAGCGAACCGTGGCGGCCAGTTCGATGGCGCTGGCGGTGCTGAGATCGAAAATGCGGGTGTCGCGGACGGAAGAAGCGCTCGCGCCGGGGGCGCCGTTGCCAAGCTGCTTGATGATCGCCTCGACGGCTTTGATGTGATCGGGCTTGCCGGTCACGATGAGGCGGCCGGCTTTGGCGTCGGCCATGATCTGGGCGTCGGCCGGATCGGCTTCGGAACGATCCTGCCACTGGTCCTTGTAGAGCTGCTGGACCAGCGGGAGCAGGCGCTGGACGTCGGCGGCGTTGCCGACCTCGAAGGAGCGGGTCTCGCGCGCCGGCTGATTGGTGGGCAGGCCGGTCTGCAGGCGGGCGAAGATCTCCTCGATCTGGCGGAGCTGGTCCTGCCGGGCCGAGACGATGATGCGGCCGGTGCGGCCGTCGCTGACCATCTGGGCGTCGGCGGGGCCGGCGGCGGGGTTGGCGCTGATCTGGTCGCGGTAGAGCTGCTGCGCCAGGGAAAGGGTCCGCTGCGCCTCCGCCAGCCGGCCGAGGTCCAGGATCTTGGTCTCGCGCGGGGCTCGCTTCTGGCTCTCGAGGGTATCGACGATCTGGCGGATTTGCGCGGCCTGCTCCTTGGTTCCGTACACGGTGAAGCGCGTGCCGCTGGCGTCAGCGTAGAGGGTGGCGGGCTTGAGGCTCTTGCCCTGGGATTGCTCGGCGTAGATGCGCTGGACGGTGGGGAGGAGATCAGCCGCCGCGGCGTTCTTCAAATCGACCGTGGCCAGCTCGCGCTGGCCCTGGTCGGGTTTGGCGTCAAGGGTGTTGACCACCGTTTCGACTTTCTCCATCAGCGAAGCCGGGGCCAGGACGATAAGCCGCTTGCCGGCGGGCTCGGCGGTGATGCTGAGCAGGTTGGTGATGTTGCGTCCGGGGGACTGGGCGGCAAAGACCCGCATCGCCAGGCCGGCCAACTGGTCCACGTCCTCGCTCTTGACGTCCAAAATGCGCAATTCGCGGGCTTTGTCCCGTCCCTCCAGGGTGGTGGCCTCGCCGCCGTCGAGCCGCTCGATGATCACAGCCGCGTCCTGGAGATCGCTGCGCGAGCCAGAAACGATCAGGCTGTTGGACTTGTCGTCGGCGGCCACGGTGACCTTGCGGACCGGGAGGCCGCGGATGTCGAACTTGAGCATGGCGTTCGAGACCACCGAGACCAGGGCGGAAGCCTCGGTCGTGTTCAGCTTGAAGATGCGCGCTCCCCCGCCCTGCTCCGGGAGCTGATCCAGTTTTTCGACCAGCGCGGCCACCTGGACAATCTCCTCCTTGGGCCCGGTGACAATCAGCCGGTTGGAGGCGGTATCCGGGACGATCTTGGTCTGCACCGCGTAGTCGGCCCCCCGGCGGTCCCGCATGAGGTCGGCCAGCATGCCCGTGACCAGCGTGCTGATCGAACTGGCCTCGCCGCTGCGCAGGTCCAGGATGCGCATTTCCTTGGCGCCGGCATCGGGGCGGGAGTCGAGCTCCTGGATGATCGCCGTGGCCTCGGTCACGGCGGTGGGATCGCCGGTCACCACCAGGCTGTTGCTGCGCTGGTCCACGACCACCTTGACCTGTTGGGCCTGGGCGTTGAGGCTCTTCTCGACCACGCCGGCAATTTCGACGGCGAGCGCGGTCTTGAGCCGGACGACGCGGGTTTCCTCCTTGGCGGCCTTGCGGCCCTCGGGGTCGAGCTGCCGGACGATGGCCTCGGCCCGGGCGATCTCCTTCTCGGTTCCGCTGATCATGATGCGGTTGTTCTTGGCGTCGGAGATGAGCGTGGCGGGACCGCCCGAGGGCTCGGGCAGGCCGCGCAACTGCTCCTGGTAAAGCTGCTGCACCAGCGGGGTGAACTCGGTGGCGGTGCGGCTGAACAGGTCCACGCCCTTGAACTGGCGGGCCACCGCCGAGGAGGCGGCGGTGTCCAGTTGCTTGAGCAGGGCCTGGATGCGGACCGAGTCGGCAGCCGTCGCCAGGATGATGATCTGCTTGCCGGAAGCGTCGGGCACGAGCTTAGGGGCCAGTTGCGGGTTGGGCTGCTCCTCGCCCATCTGGGTCAGCAGTTGGCTGGCCAGGGCGATGAGCTCGGCGGCGGACTTGCTCTGGACGGGCATGAGGGTCATCTCGCGCTGCGTCTTCTGCGGCGCGAGGTCGAGGGTGCTCACCGTCTGTTCGATCTCCTTGAACTGATCTTCGGTGGCGGTCACCAGCAGGCGGTTGTTGGCAGCATCCGGAATCAGCAGCGGCTTGGGCAGATCCTGGAATCGCTTTTCGTTCATGCGCTCGCTGACCAAATCGGTCACGCTCTTGAGGAGGGTGTCGATCCGGCTGTTCTTCAGGCTGAGGATATGGAGGCTGCGCTCCTGCGAGCGGGGTTTCTCGCCGCGAATCTGCGTGACCAGCGCCTCGATCTTGGCGAGGTGATCCTCGCTGGCGGTCACAATCAGGCGGCCGGATTCGGAGTCGGCCAGAATCTTGGCGTGGGCGGTTTGCCCCACCGCGCCGTCGCTGACCTGGTTGCGGTAGATTTGCTCGACGAGGGGCAGGAGGCGTTTGGCCTCGGCCACGCTGCCGACCTCGATGAACCGGGTCTGGAGGGGGACGGGCTGAAGGCTGCCGGTTTCGAGCTGGGTGACCACGTCGGTGGCCACCTGGACATCGCCCGGGGAGCCGCTCACCACCACGCTCTGGCTCTGGGGCTCGTAGCTGACGCTGGCGGTGGTGGCCATCTGGCCATTGGGCAACTTGCGGGTGAGGGCGGACGTGAGGATCTGGGCCAGGTTGGTGGCGTCGGAGGCCCGGGGCCGGAACACGCGGGTCAACTGGATGGTGGTCGAGCGGAGCGGAGCGTTGGGGCCGCCGGCCTTGGCGCCCTGGACCCCGCGGTCCAGCCGGGTGATGAGGTTCTCGATCTCATCGAGCTGGGCCCCGACGGGGGCCGAGACAATGAGGCGGTTTTGCGCCACGTCCGGGATGAGCCGCGCCCGGGTGGCGGCGGACGCGCTGGTCTCGCCCGGGCCGGCCACGCCGGGAATAGCCTGGCGGATGAGAGTGGCCAGTTCGTCGGGCTTCATGGACTGGGGAAAGTAGATGCGCACATCGCCTCCGCTGCCGTCCTTTTGCTCGAAGCGGTTGATCAGCTCCTCGGCGAGCGCGAGCCGCTCGCTGGGGCCAAAGAGCACCATCGTGCGCGAGGCGTCGTCATACACCGCGGTAATGTACTCGTTGGGATCGGGCGGCAGGACCTCGAGCTGCTTGTTGTTCGGGTTGTATTGAGTGCGCCGCGGGGCCGTGGCCACGCCGAAGGTCCGGTTCAGGAGATCGGAGACGATCGCCCCCGAAGCGTGCAGGAGCGTGTAGGTCTTCATCTGCCGGTCCACGGCGGACTCGACATCGATCTGGGTGAGGAGGTAGCGGATGCGCTGGATGTTGGCCAGCCGGTCGGTGACGATCAGGCCCCGACCCTTGCTCAGCGAGGCCAGCGAGCCGGCATCCGAAAGCATCGCCGTCACCGCGTCGCCGATCTCCTTGGAATCGACATTCTTGACCGGGAGCACCACCGTGACGACTTCGCCCGGGCGGACATCCCCGCCATGCTCGACGCCGCGCATGATCTTGAGGGGCATCTGCGGCAACTCCTTCACCGCCACAAGCTGCAGGTAATGGCCGGACTCCATCAGCATGGTCCCCTTCATCGCCAGCATCACATTGAGCATGTCCAGCGCCTCGCCATAGGCGTAGGGCTGGGCATCGTTGAAGGTGAGCGTCCCCTGGACGTTCGTGTTCGTCACCAGCGGCTTGCCGGCCATCTGGGCGAAACGCTCCAGCACGTCCATATAAGGAATGCCGTCGAACTGGAAACGGATGTTCTTGGGCGCGCCGTTGGTGACGGAAGCTGGTTTGTTGGCCGGAACGGTGGCAACCGTCTGAGCGGAACCGGGGGCCGGGGTGGAAGCAGCCGTCGCCGCGGAGGCGCCTATATTACTATTGGTGGGAGCGGCCGTCGGAGCCGTTGCTTTGGCGACCGCGTTCGAGGGAGCCGCAGCGGAAGCAGCGGTCGAGGGCTTGGCGGCGGCGGCGTTGGTGGCCGGCGCAACCGGGGCGGGCTTGGCCGCGGCGGCAGTCGAGGCGGCAGGTTTGGCCACGGGCGCATTGGTGGGGGTGACGGCCGGGGTCGTCAGCGGCGGTTTAGCGGCAGGGGCGCTGACGGCCGGAGCCGCGGCGGCCGCGGTGGCGGGTTTGACCGCGGGGGCGTTCGTGGGCAGAGCGGCCGGTTTGGCGGCCGGAGCCGCCGCGGAGGTTGCGCCGTTGGGTGTCGAGGGCTTGGTCTCCTGCGCGACGGCGGGCAGCAAGCCCAGCAGAAGCGCAAGGACCGCCAAAAAGACGGTCTTGGCGTTCTTCATAACTTTCAACTCTTTCAAAACAGAACTCGAGTTCACTCTTTCAGGAGGCTGGCCGGAATCTGCTCCGGCGACAACCTGTATTTATCCGCTAAAGTTCGACCCCGTTCGATGGCCCAATATTCGGTTCCAATCCGGAGAATCACCCGGCTGTCGGAACGCAGCATCGGTTTGTCCGGGAACGGCATGGGACGGTAGTCCACCAGGGCGATGACGCCGCCGGCCAGGGGATCGCCCGGCACGTAGCGGAGGGTGCGCTGGTTGGCGAGATCGCGCACATGGACCTCCGGAGCGCCTTCCCACTCGGAAAGGGAGACGATGCGCAGACTTTCCGGGCCTGGGAGCGGCTTCTCGGCGAGGTCGGCGGGCGAAGGCGTGCGGCCGCCGCCCGGCGCGGGCGCCGGCTGCCGCTTGATGTAGGGGCGCAGGATGTCGCGCACCACAATCATGTCCAGGATGCGGCGCTCCAGGCTGTCGAGGGTGAACTGGGGCGCGGGCTCGCGCCAATCGACGGCCGGGGCCGGCTCCATCACCAGGGTGAGAAACCGGAAGCGCACGCGGACGCGGCCGGGTTTGT
>JAKLEJ010000015.1 GCA_022711695.1 Verrucomicrobiota bacterium
GGGACATTCAGGCGGGCGACACCCTGACCGCGCTGGTGGGCCGGGTGCAACGGACCGTTCGGGTGCTGGCGACCCTCGACCAGCGCGTCGGCGCAAAACTCGTTCCGCAATACATCGAGGACCTCACGCCCCCGGAGGAATACGAACGCGCCCGGCGCGAGTATGAACCCTCGCCTCTCCAATACCCCAAAGGCTGGGGGCGTCCGACCAAGAAACGGCGCCGCCAGATTGAGGGGTTCTGGCAGAGCCATCCCGAGCGGCCGATCTCGAATGAAAGCGAAAACGTGTCCACCCACCCCGCCTGACCTGGCGGCGGCGTTGCAGGCCCGCGGCGTGCTGGCCTTCTTCGAGGATTGCACCGCCGCGCACCGCCGCGAATACCTGGATTGGATCGCCGAGGCAAAGAAACCCGCCACACGCCAGGCCCGCATCCGGTCGGCGGCCGGGATGATCGCAAGGAAGGCCGCGGAAGAGGCCGGCCGCTCCGGCGGCTGAGGCGTCACCGCCGGTTGCGCCGGCGGAATTGGCCGGGGGTCAGCCCCAGGCGGGCCCTGAACACGGCCCCCATGTACTCCTGGTGTCGAAATCCGGATCGCTCGGCAATCTCCGCCAGGGGCAGGTCCGTGCCGGACAGCAGGTCGCCGGCGCGTTTCAGGCGCACGTTGAGGATTTCGCGATGGACCGAGCGCTTGAGCAGCGCCTTGAATCGGCGCTGCAAGACACTTCGGGAAAGCCCGGCCATGCGGGCCATGTCGTCAACGCCCACCGGGTCGCAGGCGTGTTCCCGAATGAGGCGCAGGGCGGCGGCCACCTGCCGATCTTCGATGGCCAGCACCTCGCTCGAGAGGCGCGTGACCACCCGCCCCGGGCTGATGAACAAGGGCCCGGAGGGCGGCTCGCCGCCGGCCATGAGGCGATCCAGCAGCGCCGCCGCTTCGTAGCCCACCTGCACATGGTTGGCGTCCACGCTCGAGAGGGGCGGGTTGCACACTTCGCAGAGCGGTTCGTCGTTATCGACCCCCACGACCGCCACCTCGTCGGGGGTTTGCACGCCGGCCCGCCGGCAGGCCTCGAGAAACTGCGTGCCGCGCTGGTCGCTGCAGAGCATCACTCCGGCCGGCTTGGGCAGCCGCCGCACCCAGGCCGCCAGGTCGTTCTCCAGCGTCTCCCAGGAACGGCTTCCCAGGGCGGCGCGGGGCAGCTCGTGAATGCGAACCCGGTAACCGGCAGCCTCGATCGTGGCCGCAAAAGCCGTCCGCCGGCGCTCGGACCAGTTCTCGCCGCCGATCCCGAAGAAGCCGAAATGCCGGAAGCCCCTCTCCAGCAGGTGCTCGCCGGCCATGCGGGCAATGGCCGCGTCATCCACGTGCACCAACGGCAAAGCGCTGTCGCCGGCCACCCCGAGCACGTCCACCGCGGGCAGGCCCGTCGCCCGGACCTCCTCGGCGATGCTCCGGTTCTGAATCCGGGCCAGGATGCCGTCCCCCTTCCAGGTGCGGAGCCAGCCGGGGACCGAATCTTCGAGGCTGCGGGGCTCGTGGTAGAGAGCCCAGGGCTCGTGTTCCCGCACATAGCGGGCGATGCCCCGGAGGATGTCGCGGCCCGAGGCCAGCGAGGTTTCCACCAG
This sequence comes from Verrucomicrobiota bacterium, assembly GCA_022711695.1. Classification (GTDB taxonomy): domain Bacteria; phylum Verrucomicrobiota; class Verrucomicrobiia; order Limisphaerales; family JACRJZ01; genus JACRJZ01. The sequence continues at coordinate 1,628 of JAKLEJ010000015.1, forward strand.
CAGCGCCACGTGCCGCCGTTGGGCCTGACCGGATTTCTTCACACGACTCACGACGATTGCCAGTTGCCGTGCCGCGAGTAAACCCGCCCGCCGCGGCGCGAGTCAATCCGCAAAAGCGCCCGGCATAATCATCAGCGTTTCCATGGCTTCGGCGATTTGACCGGATTTCTACAAGGATTGACCTATTCCCTCATTGCCACTGCGCGTCGGGCTGTTAGACTGCGCCCCATGATGCGAAATAATTCCTCCGGCGCTGCCGCGCTTCGGCTGCCGCTTGTCGCTGCCCTGATCTCCCTCCTTGGTGCGGCCTTGGTCCAGGCGGCCTGGCAGCCCGCCAAGGGTCCGCTGGCCACCCGCTGGGCCAAGGATGTGAAGCCGAACAAGGTTCACCCGGAATACCCCCGGCCGCAGTTGGTCCGCGAAAAGTGGGAGAACCTCAACGGCCTGTGGGACTACGCCATCGTGGAGAAGGACGCCCCGCAGCCGACGAAATGGGACGGCCAAATCCTTGTGCCGTTCGGAGTCGAGTCCGCCTTGTCGGGCGTGATGAAGCCCCTCACCGAAAAGCAGCGCCTCTGGTATCGCTGCGCCTTCAAAGTGCCGGGTTCGTGGAAGGGACAGCGCGTCGTACTGCACTTTGGCGCGGTGGACTGGGAGGCGACCGTCAGCGTGAATGGCAAGGAGTTGGGCACGCACCGTGGCGGCTTCGACGCCTTCAGCTTCGACATCACCGACGCCCTCAAGGCGTCGGGCGAACAGGAGCTCGTCGTGGCGGTATGGGACCCGACGGACCGCGGGCCGCAAGCCAAGGGCAAGCAGGTGCTCAAGCCCGGCGGGATCATGTACACCGCCACCAGCGGCATCTGGCAGACCGCCTGGCTGGAACCGGTGGCCCCCTCGCACATCCGTTCCTTGCGGATCACCCCCAACATCGACGACGCCAGCGTGACGGTGCAGGCCAATGCCGTGAGCACCGGAAGCAAGCCCTCGTTCAAAGTCGAGGTGCTCGACGGGAAGAAGGTCATCCAGGAAGCGTCGGTGGAGACGATGATCGCGACCCGCTCGATCCCGCCGCAGGTCGCCCCCAGTGTCAAGCTCCCCCTGCGCAACGCCAAGCTTTGGTCCCCCGATTCCCCGTTCCTCTACGGCTTGCGGATCACGATGATCGAGGACGGCAAGAAGGTGGACGCGATCGACAGTTATTTCGGCATGAGAAAGATCGCCCTGGGCAAGGACGCCGCCGGCATCAATCGCCTGATGTTGAACAACGAGGTCCTCTTTCAGTACGGGCCGCTCGACCAGGGGTTCTGGCCCGACGGCATCTTCACCGCGCCGACCGACGAGGCGCTGCGCTACGACATCGAGATCACCAAGGCGCTGGGCTGCAACATGGCCCGCAAACACGTCAAGATCGAGCCGGCCCGCTGGTATTACTGGTGCGACAAGCTCGGCCTGCTCGTTTGGCAGGACATGCCCGGCAGCGGCGTGGGCGACAACAACACCGACAAGGTGCGCCCGGGGCGCGAGGAGGCCGCCCGGCAGTTCGAGGCCGAGATGAAAGCCATGATCGAGCAGCACTGGAACCATCCGTGCATCGTCATGTGGGTGCCTTTCAACGAGGGCTGGGGCCAATACGACACGCCGCGCATCTGCGAGTGGATCAAGAAGCTCGACCCGACACGCCTCGTCAACAACGCCTCCGGCTGGACCGACCGCAAGGCCGGCGACGTCATCGACATGCACAACTACCCCGGCCCCGGCGTGCCCAAGCTCGAGGAGAACCGCGCCGCCGTGCTGGGCGAGTTCGGCGGCCTCGGCATGCCGGTCAAGGGCCATTCCTGGCAGGACGAAAAGAACTGGGGCTATGTCAGCTACAAGACTTCGGCCGAACTGACCGACGCCTACCTGGGGCTGCTGCGGAAGCTGCATCCGATGACTGGCGACGGCGGCCTCTGCGCGGCGGTCTATACTCAGACCACCGATTGCGAAATCGAGGTGAACGGCCTGCTCACCTACGACCGTGCGATGGTGAAGATGGACCAGGCCGCCATCACCGCGGCGGCGAAGAAGCTCTACACCCCGCCGCCCAAGCGCGTTTCCCAGGGCACGAAGCTGGTCCCGCCGGCCACGCCGCTGGTCGCGTGCGACCCCTATTTCAGCATCTGGTCGCAAGGCGACAACCTGGCGGAGGTGGACACGACCCACTGGACCGGCAAGCCGCACCGCCTCGCCAGCGTGGTCCGGATTGACGGGAAGGAATACCGCGTGATGGGTTCCAGCCCGGCGACCTTGCCGACCCTCGAGCAGACGAGCTTGACGGTGCTGCCCACGCGGACCGTCTATACGTTTGCCGGCGCCGGGGTGGCGCTCACGCTCACGTTCCTGACGCCCGCGCTGCCCGACGACCTCGATGTCCTCTCCCGGCCCGTGACCTACGTGACCTACGATTTCAAGTCCACGGACGGCAAGACCCATGACGTGCAGGTGTTTTTGACCGCGTCGGCCGAACTCACAGTCAACACGGGCAACCAGCAGGTGGTGTGGACCAAGGAGGAGGCGGGGGATCTTGGCGTTCTGAAGATCGGCTCCAAGGACCAGCCCATCCTGGCCAAGAAGGGCGACGACCTGCGCATCGACTGGGGCTATCTCTATGTGGCCGCGCCCCGGGCCCTCATGGACGGCAGCAGCGTCGGCCGGCCCGCGGGCGAAACGCCGGCGGAGTCAGCCCCCGCCTCGAGCGTGGCCGCCACCCTTTCCCTCCGCGTCGGCAAAGTGGGCGCGGCGCCCGTCTCGCGCTGGCTGATGCTCGCCTACGACGATCTCTACTCCATCCAATACATGCGCAAAAATCTGCGGCCCTATTGGCGACGCAGCGGCTGGGAGGCCGCCGATTTGCTCAAGGCCGCCGCGAAGGACTACGCGTCGCTCCTGAAGCGCTGCGAGGCGTTCGACCTCGAACTCATGGCCGACCTCACCCAGGCCGGCGGCGAGAAATACGCCAAGCTCTGCGCGCTGGCCTATCGCCATTGCTTCGCCGCGGGCAAATTCGTCGCCGACGACCACGGCCAGCCGATTTCCTTCTGCAAGGAGAACCACTCCAATGGCTGCATCGGCACCTCGGACGTGTTCTATCCGATGGCCCCGCAGTTCCTGCTCTTCGGCCCCTCGCTGGCCAAGTCGTTCCTCGTGCCGTTCATGAACTACGCCGCGAGCGAGCGCTGGAAGTTCCCCTTCGCCCCGCACGATCTGGGCACCTATCCCAAGGCCAACGGCCAGGTCTATGGCGACGGCGAGCGCGGCGTGAACAACCAGATGCCCGTCGAGGAAAGCGGCAACGTCCTGCTCCTGTTTGGCGCGGTGGCGCAGATGGAAGGCAACGCCAACTTCGCGGGGCTTTACTGGCCCACGCTGGAAAAGTGGGCCGGGTATCTGAAGGAAAAGGGGTTCGATCCCGAGAACCAGCTCTGCACCGACGACTTCGCCGGACACCTCGCCCACAACGTCAATCTCAGCGCCAAGGCCATCTGCGGCCTGGGGGCCTTCGCCAAGCTGTGCGACCTGCGCGGCGACAAGGCCAAGTCCGACGAGTATTTCAAGCTCGCCCGCGAGTTCGCCGCGAAATGGGCCAAGGAAGCCGATGACGGCGAGAAGTTCCGCCTCGCCTTCGACCGGCCCGGCACGTGGAGCCAGAAATACAACCTCATGTGGGACCGCATTCTCGGCTTGAACCTCTTCCCCGATGCCGTGCTGCGGAAGGAAATGGACTATTACAGAAAGCACCAGAACAAGTACGGCCTGCCGCTCGACAACCGCCGGGATTACACGAAGCTGGACTGGATCACCTGGACCGCGACGCTCACGCGGAACCGCGCCGATTTCGAGGCGCTGATCGACCCGATCTTCACCTACATGAACGAGACGCCCGACCGTGCGCCGCTCAGCGACTGGTACGAGACCAAGACGGCGAGGAAGGTCGGCTTCACCGCCCGGCCGGTCGTCGGCGGCGTGTTCGCGCAGATGCTCTACGACAAAGCAACCTGGGCCAAATACGCCAGCCGCGACAAGACCAAGGCGGCGAACTTCGCGCCCATGCCCAAGGCGCCGGTGCTGATGAACGTGCTGCCCACCGCCCTGGAGGAGCGCCCCCGCTGGCGCTTCACCACCGCCAAACCCGCGGGAGACTGGTTCAAGCCCGACTTCAACGACAGCGCCTGGAAGGAAGGCCCCGCCGGCTTCGGCACCCGTCAAACGCCCGGTGGACGCGTCCGCACCGAGTGGAGCACGAGCGACATCTGGCTGCGCCGCGAGTTTGCCCTGCCCGACACCAAGTTCAGCGATCTCCAGCTCAGCATTCATCACGACGAAGACGCCGAGGTTTACCTGAACGGCGTGCTGGCGGCGAGTTTCACCGGCTACACCACCGATTACGAGGCGGCTCCGCTTAGCCCCGCCGCCAAGGCCGCGCTGAAGCCTGGCAAAAATGTCATCGCCGTGCATTGCCGGCAAACCGGCGGCGGCCAGTACATCGATGTCGGCTTCGCCGACGTTGTGCCGGCGAAATAGGTGAACCGAAACAGGCTTGCGGGCAGGGGCGGCTCAGGATGAACGGGCCGGCCTGCCCTGCCCGGGAGAAAGCCCGGCAAAAGGCCCATGCGGTTTGAGACGCGAAACCTTTTCGGGATCGAGTATGCCGTTGTGGATTACGAGTCCGCCTCGAGCCTCATCCTGGAGCGCGCTCTTCAGCGCGAGAGCTTCGGGGTGTCGGCGCTGGCGGTGCATGGCCTGGTCACCTCGGTGAGGGACAAAGCCGTCGGCGATCGCGTGCGGAGGATCCAGATGGTGGTTCCGGATGGCCAGCCGGTCCGATGGGCCTTGAACAGCTTTCACAAGCTCGGGCTCAAGGACCGCGTTTACGGGCCGACACTGACGCTGTGGGTCCTTGAGAAAGCGGCCGCGCGAGGTCTGAAGGTGTACCTCTACGGCAGCACGGAAACGACCCTGGCGGGGTTTTCCGCGTTTATTCGCGCCCGATATCCGGAGGTGGAGGTTTGCGGACTGCATCCGGACCGCTTCCGGGAGGCCACCCCGGAGGAAGACGAGGCGGACGTGAGGAAGATCCATGACAGCGGGGCCCACCTGGTGCTGGTGGGGCGGGGGTGTCCCCGCCAGGAAGTGTGGGTGGGCGATCATGTGGGCAGGGTTCGAGCGGTAATGATGGCCGTGGGCGCCGCGTTCGATTTCCATGCCGGGGTCCTGCCCCAGGCCCCCCGCTGGATGCAGGACCGTGGCCTGGAATGGTTTTACCGGCTGCTCAAAGAGCCGCGCCGCCTGTGGAAACGGTACCTAACGACCAACAGCTATTTTATTTACTTGTTCTTGAAATCGAGGCTCAGAGGTCTCTACTGAGACGGACGCGCCGAGCGGGCGCGCGCCGAACAGTCCCGGAGCGCGCGTGACGATCCGCAAACCCGGCGCCTCGGGAACGGAAATCGACCATGAAGAAGATGCTCGTGACGGGGTCCAGCGGCCTGATTGGCGGCGAAGTCGTCTCCTATTTCGCGCAGCGGGGGTGGGAGGTTCATGGAATCGACAACAACATGCGGGCCGATTTCTTCGGCCCCCAGGGGGACACCCGCTGGAACCAGAAGCGGCTCAGCAGCCTGCATCCGCATTTTCATCATCACGAGATGGACATGCGCGACCGCCAGGCGGTGGCCGGGTTGGTGCGGGAGTTGAAAGCGGAGGCGGTGGTTCATACGGCCGCCCAGCCCAGCCATGACCTGGCCGCCTCCCGGCCTTTCGACGACTTCGACGTCAATGCCGTCGGCGCCTTGAACCTCTTGGAGGCGCACCGCCAGGCCAACCCCCAGGCGCCCTTCGTGCATCTCTCGACCAACAAGGTGTATGGGGACGCGCCCAATCGCCTGAAGCTCCGCGAGCTGGAAACGCGCTGGGACTATGCCGACCCGGATTGGCAGAACGGCATCCGCGAGGATTTTCCGATCGACCAATCGAAGCATTCGATCTTTGGCGCCTCCAAGGTCGCGAGCGACATCATGGTCCAGGAATACGGGCGCTACTTCAACATTCCCACCTGTTGTTTGCGGGGCGGATGCCTGACCGGCCCCTCCCACAGCGGCGTCGAATTGCACGGGTTCCTCAGCTACCTCATCAAATGCAATGTCGAGGGCCGTAAATACACCGTCTTTGGCTACAAGGGCAAACAGGTCCGGGATAACATCCATTCGCAGGATGTGGTCCGGTTTATCGACGAGTTTCTCAAGGCCCCGCGCGCGGCCGAGGTCTATAACCTCGGCGGCGGCAGAAGCAACTCCGTCTCCATCCTCGAGGCGTTCAAGCTGATCGAGTCCATCTCCGGCCGGAAGATGGTCTGGGAGTACGTGGACAAAAACCGGGAGGGAGACCATATTTGCTACATATCCGATCTGACCAAGATGCGCGCGCATTACCCCAACTGGGGCATCGCCAAGAGCCTTCAAGTCATCTTCCAGGAAATCTACGCTTCCTGGCAGACGAGGAGCCCGGCGGCTCCTCCCGCACTTTCCGCATAGCTCAACCCACCACCACCATGAAAAACTCGTTATTCCTGAATCGCAAAGTCCTCGCCGCCTCGTTGACGACGTTTCTTGTGGCCGGGGCGGCGCTGGGGCCTTGCCCGGCGCGGGCGGCGTTGCTGGATGTCTGGCGCGCCGAGAACCTCGGCCTGAACAACGGCGACCCGGTCGGCGCATGGACCAGCGCCAGCAACCGGGTGGCCACCGGGGCCACCGGCGAGCGCCCTGTTTATATCCTCAATGGCACCCCGGCCGGCGGTCCGGTGGTGCGCTTCAACCGCCAATGGCTCACCTCTGCCAGCAACCCCGCCGGCGGGCGCACCGCTTTCTCGGTGGTTGTCGTCTTCAAGCCCACCGGCGCGGGCTCCGCCGCCGGAGCCAACTGGTACCAGCGCACCGGGTTGGTGGACGCCGAGCAGGGAGGCGTGGGCAATGACTGGGGCACGGTGTTCGATGACCAGGGCCGCGTCGCCATCGGCAGCGGGAATCCCGACACCACCACGTATTCGACCGGCGGCTCGCTGCTGGACGGGAACTTCCACGTGGCCGTGTTCGCCTGGGGCGGCGGCTCGCAATCGATCTACGTGGACCAGCGCCCCGTGGTCACGCAGAGCGGCGTGGCCACCGCCGCCCGCAACAACGCCACCGTTTCCTTCGGCGGCATCAACACCACCGAGGGGACCACCGATCGCCGCCTGATCGGCGACATCGCCGAAATCCGCTTTTACGACAATGCCCTGGGCGGCCTCGAGGCCAGCAACGTCATCGCCGAACTCACCGATTATCACATCTATGGCAAGCTGCCCATCGTTCGCAGCTTTGCCGCCGCCACCAATGTCGTCATGATCGGGAATGCCGCCACGCTCTCGTGGCGTGTCACCAATGCGCTCGCCCTCTGGATCGACCCGGGCGTGGGGCCGGTCACTGGGGCCACCGGCAGCGTGCAGGTGACGCCGCTCACCACGACCACCTACACCCTGACCGCCAGCAACGAGTTCGGCGTGCGCACCGCCCAGACCACCGTGACCGTGGATCCGGGCGTCCCAACCGCGCTCCCCCAGTCCGTCGCCACTCTCGTCAACACTCCGCGCGCGATCACCCTTACCGGCTTCGACCCCAACAGCAACCCGCTCACTTACGCCGTAGTCAGTCCACCCCAGCACGGCTCCCTTTCCGGCGTCCCGCCCGCCTTGCTTTACACGCCTGCCGTCGATTTCTTTGGCAACGATTTCTTCACCTTTAAGGTCAATGACGGCGCCAACGACTCCGCCCCGGGCACCATCTCGATCCGGATCGATGCCACGCCCACGCCTCCCACGGCCATCGTCCTCAGCAGTCTCGACATCGACGCCGGAGCCGCGCCGGGGGGCTTCCTGGCCTCCATGCGGACCATCGACGCCAATCCCCTGGATACGCATGTGTATGCCCTGGTCGCCGGCGAAGGGGCCGCGGACAACGGGCTTTTCGGCATCAGCTCCAACCTGCTGCTGGCCGGACCCTCCTACAGTGTGCAGCCGGGCGCCCATTACTCGATCCGGCTTCGCGTCACCGACTCTGTCGGCCTGAGTTACGAGCAGGTCGCGCTGCTGACCGCCGTGGCGATCGAACGCAACATCGTCATCAACGAGATTCACTACAACTCTCCCCAAAACACCGTCCGCGAGGAATTCATCGAACTCTACAATCCGCTCAATTATGCGGTGGATCTGACCTATTGGCGGCTGGCCGGGGCCGTGGACTACTTCTTCCCGGAGGGCACGGTGCTGCCGCCTGGCGCCTTCCTGGTGGTGGCTCAGGATCCGCCCACGCTCCTGGCCCGCTACGGCGTCGTCGCGCTCGGGCCCTGGGCGGGCCAACTGAGCAACGAGGGCGAGGAAATCACCCTCCGCGACGGCCTCGATGGCGAGGCGGACGCGGTGGACTATCGGGTGGGGTTCCCCTGGCCGGTGGCGTCCGACGGCGACGGCGCCTCGATGGAGCTGATCAATCCGCTGCTGGACAACAACCTGGGGAGTTCCTGGGGGGCGCCGCTTAGCCCCGCCCAGCCCTCGCCGGGCCGCACCAACCAGGTGTTCCTGGTCAATGCCGCGCCGAACATCCGCCAGGTAGATCATTCGCCGGCGCAGCCCGCCTCGGCCGACACCGTTCGCATCACCGCGAAGGTCACCGATCCCGAGGGAGTGGGCTCGGTGGCGCTGGCCTATCAAGTGGTCGCTCCGGGCAATTTCATTCCCGCCACCCTGCCGCTCACCAAAGCCCAACTGGACAGCCTCACCACCAACCCGGCCCTGACCAACCAGCTCAACCCGGCCTTCGAGGCTTCCACCAACTGGGTGTCGGCGACCATGCGCGATGACGGCCTGGAAGGCGACGAGATCGCCAACGACAGCGTCTATTCCGTGGTGCTCCCGCCCCAGGCCAACCGCAGCCTCGTGCGCTATCGCATCACCGTGACGGACACCTTCGGCGTCTCGCGCCGAGCCCCCTTCCAGGACGATCCCTCGCTCAACTTCGCTTACTTTGTCTATGACGGCATTCCCGATTACCAGGGCCACTCGGCGGAAGCGCTCAAGACCCTGCCGGTGTACTCGCTCATCACCCGCGATGCGGACGTGAACCAGTGCGCCGCCTGGTTCAACACCTCCGATCAACTGCTTCAGGACCTCTCCGGCCGCCGCAACGAAGGCCGCCTTCACTTCAATTGGGAAGGCGCCGTCGTCTATGACGGCGTCGTCTATGATCACGTGACCTACCGCCTCCGCGGCGCCAACGGGCGCTATCACTATGGCAAGCGCAGCTTCCGCATCCGGTTCAACGAGGGACACTACCTCGCGGCCAAGGACCAGTCTGGAAAGCTGTTTCCCACCAAATGGCGCGAGCTGACCACCGCCAAAGGCCAGGGCAATCGCGGCTCCGTCACTTACTCCCTCAACGAAACGATCAGCTATTTTCTCTGGAACAAGGTGGGCGTGCCCTCCCCCGCGAACTTCCATTTCCACTTCCGGGTGATCCGGGGCGCGCAGGAGTCGCCGGCCGATCCCTACGCCGGCGACTTCTGGGGCCTGAGCTGGGCCCAGGAGAAATACGACGTCAACTTCCTGGACGCCCACAACCTCGAACGCGGCAATCTCTACAAGCTGGTGGACAACTATGTGCTGGGGGTGGATGAACGCCGCTACCTGGCCCCGTTCGCCGTGACCAACGCCGATGACTTCTACAACATCGAGAACAACCTCACCGGGCTCCAATCGCGGCAGTGGCTCGAGGCCCACGCCAACTACACCAACTGGTACCGATACCACGCCATGGCCGAGGCCATCCGCCACTACGATGTCTGGCCCAGTTGCAACAAGAATGGGGCTTGGTATTTCGAGCCCCTCTACGGCACGAACAACAACAATTACGGGCGGCTGTGGGTGCTGCCCTATGACAGCACGGATACCTGGGGCCCCACCTGGAACGGCGGCCAGGATGTCCTCCACAACGGCATCTTTAACGACTCCGGCGTGGGCGGGGGTGACACGGGGCAAAACCTGGAGATGCAGCGCGAGTACCGCAACGCCGTGCGCGAAATGCGCGATCTGCTCTTCCAGTCGGACCAGATCAACCCGCTGATCGACGCATTCGCCGGCAGAATAGCCGATGTGGCCGCGGCGGATCATGTGCGCTGGCTGAACGCGCCCTCCCCGGCCAGCTACCGGGCCGCGGGCACTACCCCAAATGCCGGCCAATCCCCAGGGCCGGGCAACCTCGGCGGCCTGGCAGCCTACGCCCAGGACATGAAGAACTTCATGTTCACGGGCGGAAACAACGCCTGGTGGCTGGACCGCACGAGCGTGGCGGCGGGCGGATGGATCTCGCGCTTGGACACCCTCGCTGCGGATGGCACGATCCCGACCAAGCCCACCCTCACCTATGTCGGCCCGGCGGGCTTGCCTGTGGATCAGCTCCTGTTCCAATCCTCGACCTATGCCGGCTCGAACGGTTTCGCGGCCATCCAATACCGAGTAGCGGAGGTGCGGGACACCAACGCTGAGGGCTTTAACCCGCTGGCGACCCCGCCGCTGGAGTGGGACGCCACGTGGGACTCGGGAGCCTTGCCGGTGTTCACCAACCGCGTCCACCTCCCGGCCTACAGTGTCGTGCCCGGCCGGCTCTATCGCGCGCGCGTCCGCCACAAGGATGTCGCGGGGGGCTGGAGCAGTTGGTCGGCGCCCGTCGAATTCAAGGCCGCCGCGGTCGATCTCGTCAGCATCCTGCAGACCAACCTGGTCTTTTCCGAGCTCATGTATCACCCGCCCGTGCGCGGCGGCGTGGATGGCGACGAGTTCGAGTTCGTCGAGCTGAAGAACATCGGGGACCGCGTGTTGGATCTGAGCGGCCTGCGCTTCACCGCCGGCATCAACTTCACCTTCACCAACGGGACCTTCCTGGCCCCGGGGGCGTTCTTCGTCATCGGTCGCGACGCGGCGGCGCTCCAGAGCAAGTATCCGGCGCTGACCGTGAACGGCGTCTATACCGGCCGTCTGGCCAACGATGGCGAGACGCTCACCCTCTCTCATCCTTACGGCGACGAGATTCTCTCCGTGTCGTTCTCGGACCGCGCGCCCTGGCCGGTGGCGGCCGACGGCTACGACTTCTCGCTGGTCCTGGATCCGTCCGCGCCGACGGGTTACCGGGCCAGCGCCGCGGCGGGAGGTTCGCCGGGCGCGGTCGATCCCGCGATCACCCTGCCGTCCGTTCTCATCAACGAGGTCCTCACCGCCTCCGAACTTCCGGCTGTGGATGCCATCGAACTGTTCAATCCCTCGACGGCGGCCGCCGACATCAGCGGGTGGTTCCTCACGGACGACTCGCGCGATCCGTTCAAGTTCCGCATTCCCGAGGGCACAGTTCTCCAAGGCGGTTCTTTTGTGGTCTTCCGCGAGACCGACTTCAATCCCAACCCGGGCGCGACCAACAATTTCAGCCTGAGTTCGTTGGGCGAGGAGGTTTATCTCTTCTCGGCCAGCCTGGCCGGCGACCTGACCGGTTACAGCCACGGCTTCGCCTATGGCGGCGCCGCGCGCGGCGAGACCTTTGGGCGATATGTCAACAGCGTCGGCCAGGAACAGTTCCCGCCGCAGATCCAGTCCACGCTGCAAGCGACCAATGCCGGCCCGCGCGTCGGCCCGGTCGTCATCAGCGAGATCCAGTATCATCCCAACGAGGCCGCCGATCCGTTCGTCGAGCTGGAGAACCTGACTGGCGTCGAGGTGGCGCTCCATGATCCCGCGTTCCCCACGAACACCTGGCGCCTGGCCGGGGCCGGCTTCACCTTCCCCATGGGCGCCGTCCTGCCGCCTCACGGCCGGTGCCTGGTGGCGGGCATCGACCCGGAGGCGTTCCGAGCCCGCTACGGCGTTCCCGCCAGTGTGGCTGTCTATGGGCCTTACGGCGGCACGCTCCAGAACAGCGGCGAGCGCCTCGAACTGCAAAGCCCGGACGCGCCTTCCAGCAACGGCGTCGCCTACTTCGTCGTCGATGGCGTCCGTTACAACGACAAGGCCCCCTGGCCCGTGGAGGCGGACGGTTTCGGGGCTTCGTTGCAGCGCCGGCTGCCCAGCGCCTACGGGGATGACCCCACGAACTGGTTCGCCGCCCTGCCTTCGCCGGGCCAGCCGGCCGGCGGCGGCGCGCTGCCGGTGATCGCGGCGCCGCCTCAGAGCGCCACGGTGGTGGCGTTCACCGACCCGAGCCTCAGTGTGGGGGTCGCCGGGGCCGGTCCCTTCGGATATCAATGGCTGTTCAACGGAACCAACCTGCCGGGGGCCACCGCCGCCACTCTCGTCCTCACGAACCTGCAGCCGTCCCAGGCCGGACCCTATTCCGTCTGCGTGTTCAGCCCCGCCGGTGTCGTGTTCAGCCCTGCGGCCACTCTCACGGTCCTGATGCCCGTCACCGTCACGGTTCAACCCGTCGATCAGAAGGTGAATCCAGGAGTCAATGTCACCTTTACCGTGGCCGCCGTGGGCAACGGCGCCATCCGCTATCAGTGGCGCTTCAACGGCGGCGACATCCCAGGCGCCACTAACGCCTCACTCCTTCTCACCAATGTCCAGATGGCCAACGATGGCTATTACGACGTCCGGTTGCAGGACGATGTGAGTTCGACGCTCAGCCGGCTGGCGGAGCTGGTGCTGCAGGTTAGGCCGGTCTTTGCCAGCAACCCCGTCCCCACCAACTCGATCGTCGCAGCCGGCCACACGTTCACACTGACCGCGGCCGCCGTCGGCCATGTGCCTATGACCTATCGCTGGCGCCGCGGCAGCTTTGTGCACGCGATCATCACCACCTTTGAAACCAATTGCTCCCTGGTGCTCTCGAATGTGCTGCTGACCAACGGCGGCAATTGGACCGTGGCCCTCTCCAACGCTGCCGGCAGCAGCAGCAGCCTCAGCGCCAGCGCCTTCCTGACCGTGGTCGAGGGGCCGACCAACCAGGCCGTCCTGCCCGGAAGCATCGCCCTGTTCCGCGCGACCGTCATGGCCCCCCTCAATTACACTAACCGGTCCGAGTGGTATTTTGGGGACGCGCTCCTCAAATCCGGGACCAACGTCGGCGGCAGCTCCGCCTTCAGCTCGGAGCTGGTCATCAGCAACGTGTCCCCGGCCGAGACCGGCAGCTACAAGTTCGTGCTCTGGAATCATGTCGGCGTCACCTCTGTCCATACGGCCACCCTCTCGCTGGGCAGCCCGGACACCGACAACGACGGTTTGCCGGACGATTGGGAGACGGCGCACGGACTCGACCCGAACAACCCTGCGGACGCCGCCGCCGACGCGGACGGCGACCGGTTGACGAACCAGGAGGAATACCTGGCTGGCACCAACCCCACCAACGCCGCCAGCGTCCTCAAGCTGGAGGCGCTTCCGGCGGACGGCGCGGCCCCGGGCGTCGTCACCGTTCGGTTCGACGCCATCTCCAACCGCAGCTACACCGTGGAGGCGAACGAGGGGCTGGTTCTGGGCCTGTGGACCAACCTGGCCCAATACCCGGCCGTGCCATCCAATCGGCTGATTTCTGTCACCAACACCCTCCCGGCCGGGGCCGGCAACCGCTTCCTGCGGGTGCGCACGCCCGGCGCCCCTTGAGGTTCCGCCACATCGACCCACTCATCACTCATCCATACGACAACATCATGATCGATCCCAACTTGCCCCTGCAGGAGATTGCCCAGGACGCCGCCCGGAAATTTCAGGAACGCTACGGCCGCCCCCCGCGCTGGATCGTGGCCGCTCCGGGCCGCGTCAATCTCATCGGCGAGCACACCGACTACAACGACGGCTTTGTGTTCCCGATGGCCATCGAGCGCTACACCGTGATCGCCGCCGACCGGCCCCGCCCCGGCGCGCCCGACCAAGTCACCTGGCACTGCGCCCGCACCAACCAATCCGCCGCCTTTCCCCTGTCGCGCCCTGTTCCCAAGGGCGAGCCCAAACACTGGACCAATTACATCCGGGGCGTCTTTGCCGGCTTCCAGGCCCGGGGCGTGGACTCGCTGGCCTTCGACGCGCTGATGCTCTCGACAGTTCCGCTGGGGGGCGGCCTCTCCAGCAGCGCGGCGCTCGAAATCTCGACCGCCACCCTCATTGAAACCGCCTCCGGGCAGAAGATCGACCCCGTCGAAAAGGCGCTGCTGGGCCAAAAGGCCGAGCACGACTACGCCGGGATGCCGTGCGGCATCATGGACCAGTTCATTTCGGCCCTGGGCCGCAAGGACCACCTGCTCCTTCTGGATTGCCGCTCGCGCAAGCCCGAGCTGGTCCCCATGAGCGATCCGGGCGTGGCCATCCTCATCGTCAACACCAACGTCAAGCACGAGCTGGTCGGCGGCGAGTATGCCCAACGCCGTCGCCAATGCGAGGAGGCCGCCCGTCTCCTCGGCGTGCCCGCCCTCCGCGACGCCACGGCCGACGCCCTCGAGGCCAAGAAGTCGAAGATGGACGAAACCGTGTATCGACGGGCCCGGCATGTCATCGGAGAGAACGAGCGGACCATCCACGCCGCGCACGGGGTGCGCGCGTCCAACTGGACCACCGTCGGCCAGCTCATGTACGCCAGCCATCTTTCCCTCAAGGACGACTACGAGGTGAGCTGCGCCGAATTGGATGCGGTGGTCGAGATCGCCCACGGCATCGGCATCGACGGGGGCGTTTACGGCTGCCGCATGACCGGCGGCGGCTTTGGCGGGTGCTGCGTCGCCCTTGTGGACAGCGCCCGGATCGACCCGCTCGCAGCCCGCATCGCCGCCGAATACAAGCAGAAGACGCAAGTCAAACCCACGCTCTTCGTTTCCCGCCCCGCCGCCGGCGCCACGGTCGTCAAGGGCTGACTGCCCTTCTTGCGAGGTTTCGGGCGCGCAAACGGCCGGGTTCGATCTGCCACGAAGAAAGACCGGAAACGCCATGACGCTTTCGCCCCTCACCCTGGCCCTCTCCCCATCCGATGGGGAGAGGGAATGGCTGCCGAGGCTTCGGCAGGGCCTCGTCTGCCCGTCCGACGAGGGAAGGCGTTGTCAGCCGGCGCTCTGCCAGTCTTCCGGCTCCCTGTCCGAAGGGCTGGGGCGACAGGCGACGACGCTCTGGAAGTCGTCCTTCCCGCCTTTGCGTGAGGCAAGGCGCCAGCCGAGGGAGCTCTGCGCATCCTTCTTCTCCCGGTCCCAAGTGCCGAGGAAACGGCTGGCGGCGCTTGGCGACTCTTGCATCTGCCCATCCCAGGAGCCGAGGCGCTGGCTGAAGGCGCTGTGCGAGATTTTCTTCTCCCCGTTGGACGGGGAGAAGGTGGCCGCAGGCCGGATGAGGGGCGTCCAGCCTGGCAGCTGCAACGGGTTCTTCGGCAACGCATGAATCCAACCGGACGAGCACGACAGTTGCGGCGTGATATGACGCCGGCCGAGACGAAACTCTGGCGTCTGCTGCGTGACCGGCGCTTTGCGGGGTACAAATTCCGACGTCAACATCCCTTCCAAGGATGCTATCTCGACTTCTACTGCGCTGAGGCCAGACTTGCTGTGGAATTGGACGGCCGAGGGCATGGCCTTGGCGATCGCTCGCGGCAGGATGCCCTGCGCGACGCCATGCTTCAAGAACATGGGGTTTTCATCCAGCGAGTCTGGAATCGTCAGTTGTTTCTGGAGCAGGAAACGATCAAGGAGATCTTGTGGCGCCTGCTGCAAGAGCGCGCGCCTCACCCAACAAACGCGCCCCCGAACCAGAAGATGGACTCACGGGTTGTGCGTCCGGACAGGGGGACTGTATGACGCTTTCGCCCCTCACCCTGGCCCTCTCCCCATCCGATGGGGAGAGGGAATGGCTGCGGAGGCTTCGGCAGGGCCTCGTCTGCCCGTCCGATGAGGGAAGGCGTTGTCAGCCGGCGCTCTGCGGGACCTCCTTCTTCCCGTCCGGTGGGACAAGGCCCCGGCCGAGGGCGCTGTGCAAGTCTTCCTTCTCCCCGTTGGACGGGGAGAAGGTGGCCGGAGGCCGGATGAGGGGCGTCCTCCGTCCGAGCCCCACAGGTGACGTGCGTCCATGAACATTCATATCCTCCTGACAATCGTGATCGCGGCCTGGTGCGTTGGCATGGCGACTTCTCTGGCAGCGCTGGCTCTCGCCCTGGCTTGTCCGCGCCGCCGCTTCGCTTTGTCCGCGAGCGTCGCGGCTTTCGCCGTCGTCATCGGCTGGCTCGGGGTCGGCCGCTGGACGCCGGTTCCGTCCTTTCCGCAGATTGGCTACACGTGGTGCTCGGACACGTTTGAAATTTCGCTTAAGTCGAGCTGGTTCTTTGTGGGGCCGCTCCTCCTGGGATCCGTGGCGCTGCTCCTGACGATTGTCGACCGCATCAGGCATCTCCCATGAGCTTCAATCCCGAACTTCATCCTCACCGTCGCTACAACCCATTGATGGGCGAATGGACGCTGGTATCGCCCCACCGGGCGC
>JAKLEJ010000150.1 GCA_022711695.1 Verrucomicrobiota bacterium
AAGCATGTCGATCGTCTTGATCTCGACGTCCGGTCGGGGGTTGTTCCATTGCTTGGCGTAGGCCACCGCGCTGTAATCCGCGCCCTCGTATCGGCGCGTCCAGGCGATCTGCGCCCCGGGGATGGCCGCCGGGACTTTCTGCCGATAATCGTGGATGTCGATCTCTGCGAGGATGGGGACCGTTTCGGTACGGCCGTCGGCGTAAGTGACCACGTAGCGCAGGGTCTCGAATTGCCGCTTCCGGCGGCGGTCGTCGTCGTTGAGCGGTTGCTCCAGTTTCATGGTGTGGAGAAAGAACAGGGCGTCGGCCTTGCGGTTCACCGGGATGCCGCGAATGTCCCGCGCCGGCCGGCTTGCCTTGTCCGAGAGCATGAGGACTGTCGGGGTCGGCGAGGTTGGAAATTCGTAGATGTCGTATTGGACGCCGGCCAGCGTCTGCCGCCCCGTGGGAAGTTCCTTGAACGTGTATCTGGGGTCGCCGAACCAGCCTTTCTCGTTGCGAAAGGCGTTCGCGTGCGCCGAGAGATCCACCGGCGCATAGCGGAGGTTGGATCCGGCGATGACGGTTTTGCCCGCGAAGGGAGCCTTGAGGTTGCGCAGGAGCGCGGCCAGGATGGCCTGTTTGCGCGGGCCGTTGGCGGGGACGGATTCGTTCTGCTGGAAGCGGACATTGCAGAGCACGATGCCGCCTTTGTCCCGCGGGTATTCGACCAGCGCCCCCACGTTGAGCATCGGCCTGACCCGGGCGTAGAACTCCGGGCTGCGACGGGCCTTGAGGAAGAGATTGTCCACTCCCACCACGTCGTTCTTGTTGGGGACCTTCTCCCACCGGGCGAGGCGGGCGCGGACAATCTTGCCCCGGCGCGGCGGATCGATGGAGAAGGTTTGCGGCTCGTTGTTGGGCTGGGTGTCGAAGGCGGCCGTCTGGCCGCCGTCGAAGGTGAGCTCGACCCGTGTGACCAGGTGGTAGAATGCGTTGCCGACCCAGGTGAACTCGGTGAACTCCTGCTCGGCCGGGAAGACCATCTCCCACTCGGGCGCGTCGCCGCGCTGCAGCTCGAAGGAGAAGATGTACTTCCAGCCGTCGGCGCTGACCATGCCGTTGACCATGTTGTGGTGGTAGTCGCTGGGGAACCGCGCAAAGGGCGCCACCTCGTCGTAATCCACCACATAACTGAAGGTGTCATCCGCCACGTAGTTGCCGTCCTGCCAGGGGAAGATGCGCTCGCTCGAGTAGAGGGCCACATCGCCGCTGGTCAATCCGGCGGTCAGACGGTGGCGGACGGGCGGGAACGACACCCGCTCGCGGCGGAAGGGCCGGATCAGGTGGTCCACGCCCACCAGGCGGTTGAAGTCCGCCAGGCCTTCCGGGGTGAGCCCGTTGCACACCAGCCACCCGCCGCCGGAGGTGAACGCCGCCACCCGGGCGGGCGCCGCCGCCAGTTTGCCCAGGTTCTCCGGCGTGGCCGCCAGCACCACGATGCGGCCCAGATCCATGGCGGCGAGCGGATCGGCGGCCGGCGCATACTGCAGCCCGCTGGCCTCCACTGCCGCCGCCAGCGGCGAGCCCGCAGGGGCCGCGACCGACGTGGCCAGGAACTCCTGCTTGTAGTCCGCCGCGTAGCGCATCAGGCCGTTCAGGAGGGTCTGGGCCACGACGTTGCTGGCCAGTTTGCCGCCAATGAGCAGTTGGCTCAGCAGCAGCACTCCCTTGCCCACGGGCGCCTCGACCAGCGCGCTGTGCTGCAAGCGGTCCTCGCATTGCACGAGGGATTTGGCGCCGCGGAGCGGCTTCAGGTAGGCGTTGCGATACACGGTCTCTCCAGGGCTCCACGTGAAAAAGTCCTTCTGTTGCAGCCCTCGCAGGGCGGGGTGATCCAGGTCCTCGACAAAGGCCGTCTGGCCTTCGTTGGCCGCCGGCTCCATCTGGCAGGGCAAGGCCTGGTAACGAAGCGGGGATTGTTGTTCGAGGACAATCACGGCGCGGCCTGCCGCGGCCCACGCGGCCAGCCGGCTGGAAGTGCTGTCCGGCCCCGGCAGGGCGTCCGGGCCGATCACCAACACCCGGCCTTGTTCCGGCAGTTTCTCGAGATTCTCGAGCCGCTCGAAGGAACGCCCCGATCCCTCCAGGAAACGTTCGACGGCTCCTAAAGGATCGTAGCAGGCCAGCGCGCCGTCGAGCCGCGCCTGGGACCCTGCCCCCACCGCTGGCGCGGGGAGCACACTGACTTTCTTCACATCCCGGTAAACCACCTTTCCGTCCGCCTCGAGCGCCAGGGCCAGGTCGCCCTCGGCGCGTCCGTCTGCCTGGGGCATGCCCAGGCTGACTCGAACCAGTTCCTTGGTTCCGGGGGCCACGCGGTGCTCGCTGGTTGCAGTCGCGTGGCGCTTGCCGTTGACGCTCAGCGTCCAGGTGAAGCGGAGCGGCGAATTGTGGCGCGTGTCGTTGAACAGTCCGAAGGTGCGTTCGACGGTCTGGCCGGCGCCGAAGGTCCAGTCCCACTGCCGGCAGAAGACCGCGCGCGGGGCAAAACTGGCGTAGAGGCTGCCGTCGTGGTCTCCCTGGCCCATCCAGAAATGGAAGCCGCCGAAGCCCGCCCAGCGGTAGCCTTCGGTGAGAATGCGGGCCATCAGGCCGGCTGCCGGCAGCGCGGCGGCCTTGCCGCCAAATACCGCTTCGCCGCCGATGTAGGCCAGCTCGGGGTGGTGGCCGGCAATGAAATAGTCCTCGCCCAGAAATCGCGGCCGCTGCTCGTCCCATCGCCACCGCCCGCGACCGCCCCCCTCGGGGTTGGCCTCGTAGGCCAGCGCTGGATAGCGGTTCATCTTGCTGTCCCAGACGTAGTGATCGCCATGGACCGGCATGGCGTTGTTCTTGTGGGCCCCGCCGCCGTCGTTGAGCGTGAGCCGGGTGGGGTCCGCCGCCTGGACGGCGTCCGAGACCCTCTTGACCCAATCCTCGAATTCGTCCATGTGCCCGCCGTGGAGGTTGATGCAGTTGATGTAGAGCCATTCGTTTTCGATCGACCACAGGGCCACGGAGGGGTGGTTCCTCTCGCCCTTGACCTGCGCGACCATCTGGTCCCGCCAGTTCTTCATCAGCTCGACCTTGATCTGCGAATTGTGCAGTTTGCGCAGCTCCGGATCCTGCTCCATGGCGTGGTAGCCGATGGCTTCGCCGTCCAGGATGCCGGAGCGGCGGCACACCACTCCGTTTTCATCGAAGAAGCTCAGCGCCTCTTCCGGCCCCAGGCCCTGCCAGCGGACGCCCCAGAAGCGCATCACCGTCTGGTTTTTCTCCTGGTAGAGCTTGAGCCAGGCCTGTGTGTCGGGCGCGGTGAAGCAGTCGGCCCACCCGTGCCAGGGCAGTCCGTTCAAGGTAAAGTCCTTTCCATTCCGGCCCCACTCCCGGAAGCCAAACGAAACGACGGACCGGTCGGACACGCCCCCGGCCGTCTCTGCGACCGCCTGGAGACGGTAGAGATGCGGCGCATCCGGCCACCAGAGACGCGGCTCCTTCCATTCCGTCGTCAGATCGAGGCGCTGCTCGGCGCCCGCCTCCAGATCGAAAGCAGCCGGGGCCAGGGCCACGGACCGGTCCATCTGGCCGGTGCGGCCGTCCACGACCGAGCATCGCAGGGCGCCGGCCAACCGCCGGTTCGATCCGTTCCTCAAGGTGACCTCGAGGGCAAGCTGCTGCCGGGCAACCGAGGGTTTCACAAACACGTCGGCCGCATAGACCGAGCCCGCGGCCACCAGTTCCGGGGCCAGGAGAATGCCCGACTGCGCGTGGTTCCACACCGGGTAGGCGAGATCCTGAAAACCGTCTCCGAAGAACTTCCGGGGCAGGTTCCAGCGCTTGCGCAGTTTCAAGGGGTTGGAGGGATTGGCGGAATATCCGTAGTAGGCGTCCTTGATGCCGACCCGGATTTCGTTCGCCCCCGGCCGGATGGCGTCGCCGACATCCATCTGCACCCGGGCGAACGGGTTCTTGTCGAAGCCGCAATAGCGGCCGTTCACATACACCGTCGTGTTCAGGTTGTTTTGCGGGAAGACCAAAAAGAAGGAGCGTCCCGCCTGCGAGGCCGGCACGCTCACCCGGGTGCGATACCACAGCCGGTGCGCGAACACGAGATCCTCCCGCTGGTTCTTGTCGCCCGGCACCGCGATGGCCGTCCAGCGCGGCGCGGCCGGGAAATTCGTGATGGGAGCGGCGGTCTCGCCGGGATGCTGCTCGTCGTGTCGGCAGACCTCCCACAGGCCCGCCAGTTTCAGCGTCGTTCGCCCTCCCGAGGGATCGGCTTCAGGCAACGCGAAGACTTTTCCCGCGGCCTCGCGGTCGCGGTCCGTCTGGTGATCCTGGCCGGGCTTGAACTGGCGATAGGGATGAAAGGTCTCCTTGGCCAGACACCAGGCATCGGAGGCGTAGAGAACCCGCTGCCATTTGCCCTTGGCGTCCCGGACCTTCGGCAGGCGCACGGTCAGCGTGTGCGCACCGGCGCCCAGATCGACTTCCCCCAACCGCAGCCAGGCGATTTCCGACCAAAAACTCAATTCCATCAGGTCCGTGGTCAACTCCTCCGACGAAACGCTCCTCCAGGGTCCGTCGTCCAGACGCCAGTCGAACGCGGACCGCGCGAACTCGTAACCCACGCGGTTCCAGACCTCGTGCCGGCCGGCGGACTCCGCCTGAAAAGCGTATTCGATTATCACGCCGTCGTCGGGCGCCTCCTTCTCGACCTTGTCTGCCTCGATGCTGACCTTGAGCCAGGCCTTCTCGGAGAGAAACTCCGGATGGCCCACCCCCTCCGCCTTGGCCGCGACGTTCATTCGGGAGGGCTTCTCCCCCTCGATCCAGATCGCCGGCATGCCTGAAGAAGGCAGAAGAACCGTCCCGGCCCATAACCAGCGGACCAGCGTCAACCCGAGGCTTGTCTTGCGCATAACATTAGAGACCCGGCGCCAGGCCCCTTTATTCGACCCGGAAACGGGGGGCCAGCGGGCCCAGCGGCTTCTGCCTCGAAGCGGACGCTGCGCTGCGCCTCACTAACAACGCGCTTGTCCAATCCGGGGCGAAAGGTTTTGATTTGTCGCGTATGACATCCCAACGCCGTTGCCTCACACGCTGGATCGAAATGGCGCGTGCCTGTCTCCTCGTCGTGGTTTGGGGAAGCGTCACGCCGGCGGCGCTCGCCGCCGAGCGAGTCGTTCAATTGGAAAAGTTGACGCCGGGCTCGCCCGGGTTGTGGCAGCGCATCGAGTTCCAGGTGACCTGGCCCGAGGCTTATTCAAACCCGTACGACCCGGAGGAGATCGCCATCGCCCTCGAGATTCAGGCGCCCTCGGGAAAGAAGATCGAGCTGCCGGCTTTCTTCAACCAGCCTTGTGAGTGGCAGCAGGTCGAGCGAGGCGGCCGCAAGACGGGTTGGATTTACCCTCAGGGCCGGGCTGGCTGGCGGGCGCGCTTCGCGCCCATGGAACCGGGCAGACACTCCGTTTGCGCGGTGGCCAGGGACCGCCAGGGTCAGGCCCGTTCCGCCCCCCTGGCCTTTGACTGTCTGACGGCCCCCGGCCGGGGGTTCATTCGCGTCTCGAAAACGGACCCCCGCTTCTTCGAGCACGACGACGGCACGCCGTTCTTCCCCATCGGTCAGAACGTGGCCTTCATCGGGGAAGGTCAGTATCTCGACACCGAGAGAGCGGCAACGGTGTTTCAAAAGATGGCGTCAAACGGCGCCAACTTCGCGCGGGTCTGGGCCTGCGCGGAAGACTGGGCGATGGCCATTGAAGCCCGCAAGAGCGCCTGGAGCCGCTCCTGGGGCGGCAAACCGCCTTTGACGCCTCTGCCGGGAGCGACGGGCGCCGAGACCAACCGCCTCTGTCTGGCGCTCGATGCGGCCCGTTCCGGGAACGTCGCCGTGTCTCCCTCGCACTCCGTCGCCCTCAGGCCCGGCCAGTCCTACCGTTTGACGGGGCAGGCGCTGACCGAGGCTTCCGCCAGCCTGGGAATCGAGTTTGCGCAATGGCCGGCCAATGAGGTCGTTCGCAGCGACAGCCCGGGACAATGGAAGGCCTTCTCGCATTCCTTTGTCGCAGGTCAAAGCCAGCGATGGCTCGGAGAGTTCCGGCTCCAGCCCGCCGGGTCCGGCCGCGTCTGGGTGCGTGACCTTTCCCTTCAGGAGGCGGGCGGGGGACCGGAGTTGCTTTGGGAGGCCGACCCCAATCGGCCCGCCCGAGGCGTGATGAGCCAGATCGACAGTGCGATGCTGGATCGTGTCGTGGAATCCGCGGAAAAGCACGGACTGCGGCTCCAACTGTGCTTGCTGACCCGGGACCTCTACCGGCCATTCATGGGAGACGATCGAAGTCCTGCCTACGTCGCCGCCATCAAGGCCGCCAGCAACTTCTTCCGCTATGCCGTGGCCCGCTGGGGCTATTCCACTCATGTTTTTGCGTGGGAGTACTTCAACGAAAACGATCCCAATCTGCCCTCCGAGCGTTTTCATCGCGAATTGGGCGACTCTCTGGCCGCGGTCGATCCGTTCCGGCATCCGCGCACCACCAGCGGTTGGGGACCGGCCCCGCGCCATTGGCGTCATCCCCAGCTCGACATCGCCGACCTGCACTGGTATCTGCGGCCGGTTTCCAAGCCCGACTGGCGGGACGAGGTTGCCGCCATCCTGGACCGCGCCGCCCTGCTGCGCGGCCACGCCCCGGACAAGCCGGCCGTTCTGGGCGAGTTCGGGTTGGCGGACGACAAATGGGGGCGCAGCCCTTACATGGCCCAGGACAAGGCGGGCCATCACTTCCATAACGCCCTTTGGGCTTCCGCCTTCGCCGGACTCTCCGGGACCGCCATGTTCTGGTGGTGGGAGACGGTCGATCAGAACAACCTGTATGCGCACTACCTCCCCTTGGCGCGGTTCCTGGCGGAGGTCCCCTTTACCCGCGCCCGGCTTCGATCGGCGACTTTCCAGACCGCCCGGCAGTCGCGGGCGCTGGCCTGGCGCGCCCCAAACCTGGCGCTCGTGTGGATGCACAATCCCCAGGCCGCGTGGCACACCCTCGTCGTCGAGAAGAAGACCCCGGCGGTCCTCAGTGACGATTCTCTCGAGCTCGACGGCCTGGCCGAAGGCCGGTTCCAAATCGAGTGGTGGGACACCGCCAAGGGCGAGGTCAGCGCTCGCGACACCGCCTCGTGCGCGCAGGGTCGCCTGCGCCTGAAGATCCCTCCCTACTCGAGGGACATCGCCTGTCGCGCGACCCTGATCGAGTAACGCGGGCCGAAAATCCCCTCGAAACACAGCCGCGTTGCCTCACCGGTTCCGTGGGGTGCTTCCCCGGGCCGGGGCCCCAGGCAGTTGGAGAACTGCGCCCGGGGCTTCGCTGGGAGTGTCCATCGAGAACCGACGCCCTACTTCTGAGAGACAAAGTCGATCACGAAGACGTCCTCCACCACCGGGCCCACCAGCTTGCCGAACTCCTTGTGGTCGGGATGAACCAGGTAGGCGTCGCGGTCCGTCTCGCTCTTGAAGGTGAGAATCCAGCAGTGGGTGAAGCCCTTGTTCAGCTTCTCGGGGCTGACGTTGGTGCCCCACTCCAGCGACTGGATCTGCGTGATCTTCTTCTTCAGGCCGGCAAAGGCCGTCTCCAGCTTCTTCACGTCCTCCGTCGAGGCGGTGCTCTTGAACTTGAAGGAGACGACATGCTGGACCTTGGGCGCGGCGGACGCGCTCCAGGTGAAGCCAGCCAGGATCAATGCGCAAAGAATCGAGGTGAGAGTTTTCATGAGTATGATCGTATTGTTGGCCGCGCAGCGTAGCGCCCGGCCCCCCCGAGCGCAAGCATCCTGATTTCACAATTCTGCGGCGCTTCTGCGCCGCTTTGCGGGGCGCCCTGTTTGGAGGTGACTTCCGGTTCATCCTGGCTGGCCGGGGTTCGCCCTCAGTTCCAAAGCGCCGCTGGCGCGGACGCACTCCAAAACGCTGGCGCGCAAGGCGGCC